>JBFGOQ010000007.1:0-63416 GCA_041565075.1 Gammaproteobacteria bacterium | reverse complement strand
CCTTCGTCGGGTTAATGATCTTGGGTGCTGTCTTTCCGCTGGGTAAAGAGGCGTACTTCACCCCAATAAACGGATCGAAATAAACAGTGAAGTCAGGATCGCTGGTGTCAGCTTTCTTCCATGTAATCTTGTCACCACGTCCCACGCACAGAGCAGCTGCCCCCAAAAGACAGGTTGACGCGGCATTGGTAACCGTCAAGTCAGTGCAAGCACTGCCTTGCTGAACCGTAATCTCCCAGTCACTTGTTGGGCCTGGTGGCGGCGGTGGCGGTGGCGGCGGTGGCGCACATGCCGCCGGTATATAAGCCAGCAATGCGAAAACAAAGCACTTTGCAATCGGTCTATGCGGAAATGCAATCAGTATATTTTTCATTCTTCGCTCCCCGATCAGGTAATAAGAGCAACGCCAAGAATCAATTCAGTTTGGATAGAGACTTGAATCGCTCGTGTGAAAATAGCTTGGAGAATCCGGCATCAGCGGCCAGCAACTGTGCCGGGTATCCTTCTCTTACGGCTTCTTCGGCATGCCCAATCGCTGCTTCTGTCTGGTCAGCTCTGATAGCCACTAACGCAGCATAATAATGAACATACATATTGTTAGGTGCCAATTGAGTTGCACGCGCTAACTGCGATTCTGCTTCCAGCCCTCGCCCGGTATTCGAGTAATAATGTGCCAGCATGGCCAGCGAATAAGCATCATCGGGATTGAGTGCCAGGAATTCCTTGACCAGCCCGATGGCCTTCTCGTAGCTCGCATTGGCTTGCTGTTCTTTGCCCGGCATGAAGCGATAAGCATCCCCCAGCGCACCCCATAGCTGGTGATCATTCGGTGTAAGTTCCGTGGCGCGCCTATAGAAGGCGGCTGCCTGCTCGAAATCCTGCAAAAAGAAACTTGCCGTCGCCAGGTTGGAGTAGGCAATCGGCGTCGGTTGAATGCGAAGTGAGCGGTACCAGGTCGTTCTTGCCCCTGCAAAATCTCCCGTCATATACAGCACGGTGCCCAGGCTGTTGAGCGCCCTCGGGTTGCCGGGGGAAAGATCCACGGCCTGGCGCATGTAGCTGATCGCCTCCTGCGACTCGCCTGTATTAAACAGGAAGTTGCCCATGGACAGATAGCCGCGCCAGAACCCGGGCTGCAGATCAATTGCCTTCTGATAAGCGTCGCGCGCATCTTCCGCCAGGTTCTGGGCCTCGAAAGTCTTGGCCAGGCCGTCATAGGCATCGGCGGCGCTGGTCTTCATTGCAATGGCCTTGCGGTAGTTTTCCTCGGCGCGGCTGTGCTGGCCCGATAAGCGATAAAGATGACCAAGAGCGATGAGCGTGTCTGGCGAGCGCGACTGCAAAGTCAACACGCGGTTGCAGGCGCGTTCCGCTTGTTCGAATGAACTGGTCTCGAACGAACGTTCGTAGCGCTCCAGATGAGTGTCACACAAACCGCCGAAAGCGTCGACGTAACGTGGATCGATTTCCAACGCGTTTTTAAAGAAGCTCTCCGCCGCTTCCAGGGTTTCGGCAGTTGCCGGCTGGCGCAGATAGTTGCGGCCTTTCAGGTAGGCTTCAAAAGCTTCGATGTTCTCGGTCGAATGCTTCGACAACAGGTCGTCTGATTCGCTTGACAGAAGGAGCTGCAGCGCAGATACGACTTTACGTGCAATGTCGTCCTGGATGGCAAAAATATTTTCCTGTCGCGTATCGTAGGTTTCCGACCATTTGTGGAAATTGGTGCTGGCATCGATCATCTGGACCGTGACCCGGTAATGATCGCGTTGCTTGCGAATGCTGCCCTCGAGGACATAACGGACACCGAGCTGCCTGGCTATGGCGGGCAGATCAATCGGCTTATCCCTGAATGAGAAGGATGAAGTACGGGATGCAACCTTGAGTTCCGGCAACTTCGCCAGCAGGTTGAGAAGTTCTTCGGCCAGGCCGTCAGAGAAATAAACCTGATCGCCGGACTCGCTCATATCCAGAAATGGCAGTACGGCAATAGAATTGTCGTCGGCTTGCAGCGGGGGTTCTACCCTTTCAGTGATAGCAGGATCAGCAGTTGAGTCGGCGATGTAGGGACGCTCGGGCACCAGGCGATCGACGATAACAATTAGGATTGCTGCGGCGGCAAGAAAAGCAATCAGAATTTCGATACGGCGCCCGGTTTGATGGGTGATCGAATGCTCGCGCTCAACACTGCGCTCCAGTTTGATCCCCTCCGGCGTTATCTCGTAAACCCAGGAGAATATGAGCACCAGTGGAAAGCCGAGCAGCAGGAGCAGGAACACCAGCGAAGCCGTCCACTCGGGCACGGGCAATATGTCTGCGAGAACATCCGCCGCCTGCAGGATGACCCAGCTGGCGATAACATAAAGCACCATTACCCGGAAGACGTTGCGTCGCTTCAGCTCCGAGTAGAACGACATCCCTATTGCCCCCGAAAAATGTGGTTTTCGTTAAGCATAGCAAAGCAGGGCGTGCCTGTACCGCGCAGAGGCCTTGAAATCAACAGTTTATGGCCTGATCTTCGGCCCGTTTGCAGTCGTAAGTCTGGAGTGCGGCGGTGGCCCCGCTTGTAACCTTTTCGGTCAGGCTGGTCTATAAGCGGATACAGAACAATCTATGCCATTACGCAGGAGCAAGTTCATGGTTCATAAGACCCTGATTCATCTAATTATTACGTCATTTGCCGCGTTTGGCCTGGTGGCCGGCGCGCACGCTGATATCGCTGCAGAAGACCTCCCCGAAAACGTTCAGTGGTACGCCCACGCCGATTTCAAGGAAATGCAGGGCTCTGTCACCGGCCGCTACCTGCTCGACTTCCTCGAGCAGGAAGTCTTCAGTGAACTGGAGCAGGAGACGGGCATCAGTCTGAAGGAGGATTTGCAGGCGGCGACAGTTTTCGGCGGCAAGGCACAAAACGATGGGGCCGTCGTTCTCTATGGCAAGATCTCGGATAAGAATCGCACCAAGATGCAGGCGCTCATGGAGATTTATGGCGAGTACCAGAAGGAAACTCGCAAGGGTGTCGTAGTATACGCAGTGAATAAGCGCGCGAGGGATGGCAAGTCTGCCGACGATGACAGCAGCGATCTGTTCTCGGAAGCGCGAACTACCTACCTGGCTTTTGGCAAACGCAACCAGACACTGATAACGCAAAATCAGCAGCAGCTCGACGATTTCCTGAGTGCCGGTGGCCGCATAGCCAGGTCCAAGAGTGCCGACAGGCCCGGTAGCTTGCTGGTATTGCAGGCGGATCAGAGCATGGTAAAAGCAGGCATGAATTCCACAGCCGGCATATCTGACAAGAGTGATTGGAATTCAAATATCCTGCAGCATATGCAACAGATCGCCCTGGTGTTGTCGGATCAATCCGGCAAAGCTGCGATCGAAGCACAACTTGTTACCAGCAACCAGGAACTCGCGGAGTCCATCAAGAATATCGTGCAGGGCCTTATTTCAATCAAGTCATTGGATCAGGACGAAGATCCCGAGGTACTGAAGCTTCTGCGCAGTATCCGCCTCGAGCTGGCGGGCGCAACCATAAAGGCCCGCATGCTGATCGACCCTGAAATGCTGAGAGAAGCAATTCACTGACCATGACCGCTGGTGCCAGCCAAGCCTTGGATCTGCAAGCAGAGCGTAATCTAATACGGCGGGCCCGCGACGGCTCGCAGGCGGCGTTTACGCAACTAATGGAGGCGCACCAGGATCGCCTGTATCGATTTCTGCTGAGCCGGGCCGCGACACGCGCTGATGCTGAAGATGCCATGCAGGAAAGTTTTATAAACGCCTATCGCTATCTCGCGAGCTACAAGCCGCGCTGGCGATTCAGTACCTGGCTTTATCGTATTGCCTTGCGCGAGCTCGGAAAAATGCCGAGGCCAGCGGCATACGATACGGCGCTGCAGGAAGAAAGTTCACGGGAGCCTGATCCCCTGGCGGCGTGCATCAAGACTGAGGAGCGCGAAAACCTCTGGTTACTGGCCAGGCAGGTGCTGGGCGAAGACGCCTTCACGGCCTTGTGGTTGCGCTATGCCGAGGACCTTCCCGTTCGTGATGTGGCGCACGTGATGGGACGGCCGGCAAGCTGGGTCAAGGTTGTCGCGCATCGGGCCAGGAAGCGGCTTGAGTTGAGTCTGGACTCGAAACAGCGTGCCGGCAGCAGTGCAGAACATGCTTACATTGCAGGGCAATGAAATGAAAACCATCGAACACCGATTGCAAGCAGACGCGGCCAGAATACGTGTACAAACTCCCGCGGCCGTTAAACAGCGTATGCACCGTGCGCTGGCACGGGCGGGGCGGCAGGCGCCAACGCCGAGACGAGCCAGCTGGCTTACACCTGGATTTGCCACAGCGGTCGCGATGAGTTTTGTGCTGGCGGTCGTGGCTTTAGTGTGGTTGAAGCAGCCCGAGGAGTCGGCGCCTGCAGTGCCGGTAATCGCAAGCGGCGCACCGCTGGACAATCACCAGGATCCCATGGCCAGAATAACTCAGGTCATGGCGGCCCGTGAATCACCCGAGGCGGAACTGCAAGCCGAACTCGCACATCTCAATGCCGACTGGCAACGTATTCGCACGCGTGTGCGTGACCAGCTCGATCCTTTACTCTGAACCGACCGGGCGGTGTCACGGTAACTGGTTGCGAACAGACTCTGTAGCCGGGTAGGTCCACCAGATCCCGCGTCGTTGCAGGGTAGAGACTATTTTTATCTGTCCGTGCGGACCCTGGCAGGGCAGGTTGATTCCCCTTTGCCTTCGCATCAGACTGTCAGGTGAGTGGGAGATATCATTTGACCCATAGAAAGCCTACATCGCTGGACATCGCGCACGAGGCCGGCGTTTCGCAAGCGACCGTATCTCGCGCACTGCGTGACAGCCCGCTGGTAAGTAAGGATACGCGCGAACGCGTCAAGGCGATTGCGCAACAATTAAACTACCGGGTAGATCGCAGCGCCGTGCGATTGCGCTCCCGGCAAAGCCGCACAATTGCGCTGCTGCTTTTCGAAGATCCAACTACAGACGATTCTCAGATCAACCCATTTTTCCTGGCCATGCTAGGCAATATCACGCGGGCGGCAGCGAAGCAGGACTATGACGTGCTGGTGTCCTTCCAGCAACTGAGTGATAACTGGTACCAGGAATATGAAGCCAGCAATCGAGCTGATGGCATTATCCTCCTGGGGTACGGCGACTATGTCAGCTATGGCACGAAAATTGAGCACCTCGCCAAAGCTGGCGCGAGATTCATGATTTGGGGTCCGGTGTTACCGGAGCACCCCGGCCACTCGGTTGGTTGCGACAACGAAAACGGAACCTATGTTGCCACCCGTCACCTGCTGGCGCTGGACAGGCGGCGCATCGCATTTCTGGGTGGCACCTCGCAACATTCGCCTGAGTTCCATGCACGCTACCTCGGCTATCGTCGTGCCCTCAAGGACGCGGGCATGGAAATTGACGATGATCTGCAGTCGGATACCGACAGCCGCGAGACCTCAGGGCAAGTGGCTATGCAGCGCTTGCTCGATGCGGGCCGTGTATTTGATGGCGTGATCGCGGCAAGTGATCTGATAGCGGTTGGCGCCATCAGAGCATTACAGGATCGGGGGATCTCGGTGCCAGCAGATGTATCTGTCGTGGGTTTTGACGACATTCCCTTCGCCAGCTACTGCAATCCCCCGCTGACCACAGTTCGCCAGGACACTCGTCGTGCCGGCGAATTGCTTGTCGAAGGTCTGCTTAACCAGATTAACGGAATTGCAGCACACTCGGTCATCATGCCCCATGAGCTCGTCATCCGCGACAGCTGCGGTGCCAGCCTTCGCGCCTGGTAGCTCACCTTGCTAACCGGCCGTCTGTGCCGGGTTTGCCTTGCAATTTTTGTCGATGTATTGCTGATGCGTAGGCATGGCCAGCGCCGCATCATTCATAACCCGGCGCAGTCCTGCCAGGCGCGCGCCGGCGTCCACCTTAGTACGCATGTCCACCAGCGGATCGTAATGCTCGGGGGTGATGAACTGCCCGACCATGACCGCCAGCCAGCTTGGGTTCTGGAACAGTTCGATGACCCGTGATACCAGCCGGCCATAACTGCGGAAATGGTTGATTTTGTGTTGCAGGGTGTCCGGGATGCTCATGTTTTTGCAGTAGCGCCACAGCTCTGTGTCCTCGCGTTGGGTCGCGCAGTAATGCAGGATCAGGAAATCACGCACCGCTTCGTACTCCGCTGTCGTGACTTTGTTGTATTCCTCAATGACCAGGGGGTGGAACGAACGGTCGGGAAACAGGGCGAGCAGACGTGAGATGCCCGCCTGGATGAGATGCAGACTGGTCGATTCCAGAGGTTCCATAAAGCCCGCAGCCAGGCCAATCGCGACGCAATTCTTGTTCCAGAATTGTTTCCGTCTGCCGGTAACGAAACGCAGCAGGCGGGGTTCACCCATACGATCGCCATCGAGATTCGCCAATAGCTTATCGGCGGCGTCATCGTCGCTGATATGTGAACTGCAGTACACGTAGCCGTTGCCGATGCGGTGCTGCAACGGGATACGCCATTGCCAGCCGGCTTCGTGGGCCGTCGAGCGCGTATAAGGTGTGAATTCACCGCCATGCAGGCAGGCAACCGCTACGGCACGATCGCATGGCAGCCAATGCGTCCAGTCTTCGTAACCTGTTTTGAGTGCCCCCTCGATTAAAAGCCCCCGGAACCCGGTGCAGTCGACAAAAAAATCCGCCGTTACCTCCCGGTCGTCCTGCAGCACCACACGATCGATAAAGCCATTGTCGGGGTCGAGCCGGACATCGACGATTCGTCCCTCGACTCGTTCGACGCCTTTTTGTTCTGCGTAGGTGCGCAGGTAGCGGGCATAGAGGTTGGCATCGAAATGGTAGGCGTAATCGAAGGTGGACTGCACCATGCGCCGGTCACGCATGGGCCGGTCGAAGCGCAGGTTCCTGGCAGCCACCCATGCAAGGGTATATTCATCAAGAGGCTCGACATCGCCGGCCTGGTTGGCACGCAGCCAGTAATGATGCAAGGGGACGGAATCAAAGTCGGCACCATAGCTGCCGAAAGGATGAAAATATCGATGTCCCTGGCGCGCCCAGTTCACGAATTGAATGCCGAGCTTGAACGAACCCTGTGTAAACTTGAGAAAATCATTTTCATCGACGCCAAGGGTCTGATTGAACAGCTTGATCGGTGGAATAGTGGCTTCGCCGACACCTACGGTGCCGATTTCCTCCGATTCGACCAGAGTGATCCTGCAGCCACCCTGGGTGGCATTGGCAAGGGCCGCAGCGCACATCCATCCGGCCGAGCCGCCACCAATTATGGCGATGCTGCGCAGCTTGTTTTCGTTATTCTGCATTTGCGTGGTCCTTGCCGTCAGCTCACATTTCAACCTGGCTGCGGCGTACTAATGTTACCAACTTGCGGGGGTCGAAGGGTAAGATACGTCATTGTATTCGTATTCAATGAATGCCAACCACCAACAGCGGCTAAGATACCGCAAGTTTTCCTGAGTAGCCGGCAGTCGGGTCAGGAATCAGGCAAGAAAATACTGCACTAGCGGAGTTTCACATGATGTCCAGGATTGTTTCGCGGGTTTTGTTACTTCTGGTCGGGCTGGCAAGCTCATCCGGCGTGCTGGCCTATGAGATTGAGACGATAGAACCACCGTTCTGGTGGCAGGGCATGGAACACAAAGAATTGCAGCTGCTGGTCCACGGCGATGGTGTTGGGCGGTTAACACCTTCGGTGGATTACCCTGGCGTGTCAGTAAATCGATTCATCCGGGTGCAGAGTCCCAACTACCTTTTTGTGTACCTTGACATACACGAATCAGCACGGCCGGGGATGTTGGACATCGTTTTCACGCACGGTTCGGAAGGCCTGACTCAGCGCTATGAGCTGCGACTGAAAAACAAGGATAGTGCCCACACCCGCGGCTTCGACAGCGCAGACGCCATTTACCTGATTACACCAGATCGCTTCGCCAACGGTGATCTGGCCAACGACAACATCGAAGGGATGGGTGACCAAGTCAATCGCAAACAGCTGGGCGGTCGGCATGGCGGGGACATCAAGGGTATTGTCAATGCTCTCGACTACATTGCGGACATGGGTTTTACTGCGATCTGGCTGAATCCACTGCTGGAAAATGCCATGCCCAGCTATTCCTACCACGGTTATTCGACCACTGACTATTACAAGGTAGACCCTCGCTACGGCAGCAATGAGGATTACCGGGCGATGGTGGCAGCCGCCAGGCAAAAAGGTATTGGCGTGATCATGGACATGATCGTCAATCACATTGGCAGCGAGCATCCATGGATGGCGGATATGCCAACCGCCGACTGGATAAACAATGGCGGCAGATTTATGCCGACCTCTCATGAGCGCACGGCACTGATTGATCCCTACGCTTCCCAGGCTGACCTCAAGGCATTTGCCGACGGCTGGTTCGTCAAAACGATGCCTGATCTTAACCAGCGCAACCCCCTGATGGCCGACTACCTGACGCAGAACGCGATCTGGTGGATCGAATATCTTGGGCTTGCAGGCATTCGTCAGGATACCTACCCGTATTCTGACAAGGACTACATGAGCGAGTGGACGCGCCGCATCATGCTGGAATACCCGCATTTCAATATGGTTGGTGAGGAGTGGAGCAACAACCAGCCCACCGTGGCGTACTGGCAGCGGGGCAAGGAAAATCATGACGGATATGTTTCCTACTTGCCGAGCCTTATGGATTTCCCCTTGCAGGAGGCGTTACGCCGCGCATTGACAGGGGAAGGATCGCCCTGGGAGAGCAGCTGGAAAGTACTTTATCGGACGCTGTCCAATGATTTCCTGTATGCAGATCCGAATGCCATGGTGATCTTTCCGGACAACCATGATATGAGCCGCATTTATACGCAACTTGGTGAGGACTACGATCTGTTTCGGATGGCAATCCTGTACGTACTTACCATGCGCGGCACACCACAAATTTATTACGGCACAGAAATCCTGATGGACAATCGGGCATCCGGCGATCACGGCTTGATTCGCAGCGACTTTCCGGGCGGCTGGCCCGGAGACAAGAAGAATGCCTTCACTGGTAAAGGCATGTCGCGCAAAGCAAAAGAAGCCCAGGCTTATGTCAGGCTACTGCTCAATTGGCGCAAAGCTCAGGACGTCATACACACCGGCCGGCTGATGCATTTTAATCCGCTCGATGACGTATATGTCTATTTTCGTTATGACGATGACGATAAGGTCATGGTGGCCATGAACAAGAGCAGGAAGCCCGTGGAACTGGATGCAGCACGTTTCGCCGAGATGCTCGACGGACATGCCACAGGCCGCGATGTTATCACTGGCAAGACTCTGCCATTGAGCGGCAGCATCACAGTCGGCGGCCGCGATGTCTTGTTGCTGGAGCTTGAGTAGCGTTCATTCGCTGGCCATAGCGCACACAGGGGCGCGCAGCTTTCTGCGGGGTGTCGGGAAAAACCGCAGCCCAAACTCAGTATTGCGGTGGGCAACGTTGCTGCAGGTTGTGCATAGCCTCGGCGAAGGCCGTTCCCATCCTGATAAAGCCCTCAGAATCGTAATGCCAGCCATCATCCAGGTATGCGAGTGAGTCGGTGACTGTCACATAGGCTGCGCAGGCATCGGCCTCCACAAAATCTGCTTGTGCCTGCTGCACAGTCTCGATGTAGTGCATGAGCTGGCCGTCTTCGTCCATGCCCGAATCGGTGATTTTGCCGATCACGACAGGCAGGTCGTCCCGGCGCAGCGCTGCGCGCAATAAATTCATCATGCGCTCCAGATTGCCGCGGTAGGCGTCCGCGGTGCGCGGACTGTCGTGGGCATCAGCCTCACCTTGCATCCACACGATTCCGGCCGGGACCATTGTGTCAGCGTGGCCATCACCGTCGATATCTCCTGCGGACCAAGCCTTATCGATTGCCGCCAGGGCGTGATCGTACTGGTTGATGTCATGTCCATCCCGCGAGTCCGGGTCCCAGTTGCCGAAGCCTGCGCCGTGGGCGAGCGCCGTGCCGCCGAACGAATATTTGATAATAGCGATGCGTGTGCCCGCATTGAGGGCCGCCATGGTTCGGCCAAACAGGAGTTCCGGGCCGAACCGGTCAGACAACTGGTTGGTGGTGCCGTCAGACTTAAAGCCGGTGCCATGCCCGGGCAGCAGGGGGGTCCAGGTACCACGCGTATCTACGGGTTGCTGGTCGGGGGTCATTTGCGCGGTAAAAATCCTTACCTCTGGAACCGGCGCGGCAAGCTCTTCGGGCAAGTCGGCCACATAGCCAAAACCTTCCATGTTTGATTGACCGCCGAGGTAATACACCTGGTAGATATTGCCCGCCGTGTCGCTCACAGGGCCCGAGGCACACGCGACTGCAAGCACGAGCACCGCAAGCGCAAGCAGAAATTTAGTTGTTCGGCGCATTTTGCATTTGCCTCAGGTACCACGCGTCCCGATCGGTCGCGGTGGGCGAGTACTGGAAGAACTCGAAGTCCGCATGGCCTTCAGCCGGTTCACCGTTGGATGTGGCGTAGAGACCAATATACACACCGGTGTAGTTATAACCCGGGATCACCGCAGGCGACAGGCTGGTGCCGTCGACATGCTCGAGCACAGTTTGCCAGGTCTCGTTGTCATCGGAGACATAAAAAGAATAGTCCAGGTAATTTCCTGTGACTTTGAAATAAAGGGTTCCGCCCTTCACAGGCAGGCTGGCAAGTGGTGTCCTGGCACCACCAAAAAGCCGGTACAGATTTACGCTCAAACCTTCGGCGGCTTTTGTGGCGGTCAGAATAATAGCCGACTTGTCATTTTGGATCAGTGTCAGGCCAGCCTCATCGTTGTCATTGTCGGGAGCAAAGCGCATTCCGGCAAGTGCCTCGAACTCGAAGTCTCTCTGGCGAATGCCCACAAAGCTGTACTGTGCTTTTTCGGCAATGGCCTCCGGCTGCAACCACAGGCGCAGCGCGCCAGGCTCTTCCTGCAAGCTCCAGAAGCGCTGCGCCGGGGTGCGACGGATGTTCCACTGTGGCCCAAGCTGCCGGGCATCGAAATCGTCAAAGAAAATGCCAGGTGATTGTTGCCGACTACCCGGAAAAGGCAGTGGGAAATTGAGCTCGATCCGGCCCGTTTGAGGGCTGAACACCGGGAACGTAAGTTTCTCCGCCTTCCACTCGTGCGGTTCGGTTTCCCATATGACTGGCAGCAGAAATGTTTCGCGGCCGAGTATCCCGTGCCTGCCGTCAACCAGGCGCCAGCCCAGTGCCACTGCAAACCAGCGGCCGTCTGCGAGCTCCACCAGGTCGGCATGGCCGACGCCGCTGATTGGGTAGTGGTAACTGATATGCCGATGGGTCAGCACCGGGTTGCGGGGATTGTTCTGATACGGGCCGGTGATGGACTTGCTGATGGCCACGGACAAGGCATGCTCCACGGAGGTTCCGCCTTCGGATATAAGCAGGTAATAGTAGCCATCCTTCTTGTAGATATGCGGTCCCTCGGCCCACACGCCCTGGCAACAACCGCGCCACAAAAAATAGCGTTGGCCGGTGAGCTGCATGCTGGCAAGGTCGAGTTCCTGGAGCCAGATTTCGGCCTGGCCGGGAAATTCTGGATCGGGAGGTATGTGGTTGCCGACATACCAGGCCCGGCCATCGTCATCGAAATAAAGCGACGGGTCGATACCGGGCGCTCCCTCCAGCACATAGGGTGCCGACCACGGGCCGCGCGGGTCTTTTGCCGTGACGATGAAGTTGATTGTTGCACCTTCCACGACATTGGTAGTGATGACAAAAAAAGTGCCTTGGTGGTAGCGAATTGTCGACGCATGCACGCCCCCGCTGGAACCGATATTGGCGAGCTCTACCTGGGACTTGTCATGCAAGGCATAGCCCAGCAAATCCCAGTTGACCAGGTCGCGGCTGTGGTAGATGGGAATGCCCGGAAAATACTCGAAGCTCGAATTCACCAGGTAAAAGTCCTCTCCCACCCGCACGATGGAGGGGTCGGGTGCAAACCCGGAAATCACCGGGTTGCTGAAGGTGGCCGCTGATAACTGTCGGGGTAAAGGCGCATCCTGTGAGCAAGCAATCACCAGGCTTGCGGTTGCCAGCAGCAGGATTCTCAATTGCCAGGCGACCAAGGCTTCACGCCTCGATTGGTGCAGCGTTGCAGTGATGTTCGACAAAATTCCTGTGGGTGGGCATTTTTTCCACCGCCTTGTTGATTATGCGGCGAATGCTGCCCAGATAGTCCTGCAACTGTTCCGGGGTAAGTAGTTCCGCCATGGGGTGATAACGTTCAGGCCTGATGCCCTGGCCCAGCATGACCTGCAGCCACGAGGACTTCCTGAAGAGTTCTTCGTTCTCGCGGTATATCCTGCCGCTGGTGCGGAACAGTTCCATTTTCTGAGTAAGCGTGTCGGGCACCGACATGGTCCTGCACATTTTCCAGAAGTCGCCGGGCCTTTCGTTGGCGTGGTAGTGAAGGATCAGGAAGTCACGAATTCGCTCCCACTCGAATACCGACTGGCGGTTGTATTCGTCGATGTCTATGGGTGAAAACGTGGTGTCCGGGAACAGGCTGATCAGGCGACTGATACCCGACTGCACCAGGTGAATACTGGTCGATTCCAGCGGTTCCATGAAGCCGCTGGCGAGGCCCAGAGCCACACAGTTTTTCTTCCAGAATTGTTTACGCCGGCCGGTGACAAATCTCAGCACACGGGGCTCGGCAGTGGCCTTGCCATCGAGGTTATTAAGCAGCACATTGGTTGCCGCGTCGTCGTCCACGAACTGGCTGCAATAAACATGTCCGTTGCCGATGCGGTGCTGCAATGGGATTCGCCACTGCCAGCCCGCGTCACGCGCAAAGGCACGGGTATATGGCAGCCAGGGATCCACCGACGTGCAAGGCACTGCTACCGCGCGATCACAGGGCAGCCAGTGAGTCCAGTCCTCGTAGCCGGCGGCAAGAGCCTGCTCGATGAGCAGGCCCCTGAAACCCGAGCAATCGATGAAAAGATCGCCTGAAATCTTCGTGCCATCTTCCATGGTGATCGCTTCGATGAAACCATCATCGCCGCGAAATGTGGTATCGACTACTTTGCCTTCGGTGCGCACCACGCCGCGCTGCTCGCTATAAGCACGCAGGTACTTTGCGAACAAAGAAGCGTCCATATGGAACGCATATTCAAGAGGCGGGAAACGCGTGTCGGCAATTTTCTCGACGCGGGCAAAGCGGTTTTCAGCAGCGGCCACGGCTTCAAGCGAATAGTCCCATAAGCCGTAATGGTGCCCTTCATGCTGGCTACGCAACCAGTACTGGTAAAAATGAATCATGCCCAGGTCCAGGCCCTGGCTGCCAAAGGTATGAATATAATTTTTGCCCGGCGTATGCCAACCGCGAAACTGGATGCCCAGTTTGAAGGTGCCCTGGGTACGGCGCAGGAACTCGTTTTCATCCACGCCCAGCAGGTTCAGCAGGAGCTTCAGTTGCGGAATCGTGGCCTCACCGACACCCACTGTGCCAATCTGGTCGGATTCAACAAGCTCGACCGAGACCTTCGGGGCCAGCGCCTTGGCGAATACAGCCGCCGCCATCCAGCCGGCCGTACCACCCCCGACCACGACAATTTTCCTAATACTGATGTTGTTAATGACAGCCCCTCCCGGCAGCAATAAAAAACCCCTGCCGACTATAAATCGGCAGGGGCCGGTTGCTAAAGCCCTGCGGGCTTAGAACTGGTAGGACAGGCCGACCAGGTAGGAGCGGCCATACTGCTGGTAGTTTCTGACCTGCCGCGGATCATCATTAGCGAATGTTTTGAATGGCTCATCCGTCAGGTTATAACCCTGCAGCAAGAGGTTCAGACCTTCCGCCGGCCCCGACTGAAGCATATAGCTCACCTGGGCATCCACGATGGTCTCGCCTTCGACAGTCCGCAGTTCGCGGCCGGCCGCAAAGCCTGCGACCTCACCCAGGAAGTCAGAGCGATAGCGGCCGCTCACGCGGGCGCTGAAACCTTCACGCTCAAAGTAGAGAGTCAGGTTACCCACCTGCTCGGAGAGTCCGGGCAAGGGCGTCGCACTGCCGGGACCGTCACTCTCGATCTCGCTGTCCGTGTAGGAATACGTCAGGAAGGCGCCGAAGCCGTCCAGGCTGTCGTGTACCATGCCACCCGGCAAGGAAAGAGCGAATTCGACGCCCTGAATGCTGCCGCCCTCGCCGTTTTGCGGCGTGGTGGCCAGGCCGGTAAACGTCAATGGCGAAACGTCTGACGGGTAGCCACTGTAGTTAAAGGGCACGGTCTGGTTATAAATATAAGTCTCCAGATCCTTGTAGAAAGCTGCGATGGCCATGTAGCCCGCGCGATCCTCGAAGTACTTCTCGAAAGAAATATCAAAGGCATTTGCAATCCAGGGCTCCAGGTTCGGGTTGCCGCCTCCGCCGCCCCACGGCGATTCCTGGAGGTCTGACAACGTACAGCCATCGCCACCAGTTGTGGCATCGATGTCGCTGGCCGTCTGACTCGCACAAGGCTTGTTCGCATCAAAGCTGAACACCAGGCCTGGGCGCAGATCATCCATGCGCGGCCGCGCCAGGGTGCGCGCACCCGCAACGCGGACGAAGCTGTCGTCCGTAATCTCAAAGGTCAGGTTGAAGCTGGGCAACAGGTCGTAATAAGACTTACCGCCCCGCACGGCGACCTCCTGCAAAGAGTTGAACTCACCAATGCCGCTCTTCGAGATGCCGGTCTGGTCTGTGTGCATCAGCTGCAGACCGAAATTACCGCTGACCGGCGTGTCACCCCAGCTGCTGTCGAAGCCAAACTTGGCATAAGCGGTAGAAACGTCTTCCTGGATATCCCAGCTCTTGATGGTGACATCGCGGTGTACGAACGGGACCTTGAAATAGGCGTTGCTGTTATACATCGCCACGGCATCGTAGGACACTACCCCGGGCAAACCCGCGTAGCTGAGATCCGCCGTGCCAATGGTGACGCCAGTACTGCCGAGGCTGACGCTCGAGGGATTACCCGTCACCTGGTCGGCAACCGGGTCATAAGTACCGCCCGCCGTGGTGATGATTTCCTCATTGTTGTCCATGATCTTCTGACGCTGGGAGAGCTTTACGCCGAATTCCACGTTGTTGACAAAACCCCACTCGACGTCGCCCATGGCACTCAGGCGCAGCTGGTCGATGGAGTCGTCGATGGTAAAGAACTTGTTGAAGCCGGCCTGGCCGCCATCACCACGACGCGTGCCACCCCAGCCTTGCGGATCAGTCAGAACCATGAGGTTGGGATCCGAGTAATCCAGGCCCGCATCCAGGAAGATGCCCGAGGAACGCATGGTGAAATCCATGGTGTCCGTGGCGCCTTCGCCGGTCACACCTGAGCCGGTACCCGTGTAAGTTTCCAGAATCTGGTCGGTGCGGTTGATGCTCGAATGGTTGGCATCGGCTTCCACCGCCCAGTTATCACCGGCTTGCCAGGTCGCATTGAAGCCGATCGAGCGCATATCGGACTGGCGGAAATTGGCATCATTTCGGCCCACCGGCTTGACGCCGGTAAATGTGCCATCCGTCACCAGACCATTCTCGACCGTGAAGCCAGGCTCGAGGCTGGCGCTTGACCACCACAGCGGAATCTCCAGGCCGGTGTATTTCAGCGACTCGTCGAACTTGGAGTAGAACATATCCAGCGTGGCATGGAAGGTGTCATTGGGCTCGTACTCGAGTACGCCGACCGCACCGGTGCGCTCGAGCTCCGAGGCCTGTACCCAGGCCTTGCCGCCGCCGATGACCAGCGCGCCAGGATCACTGGGATAACCCCAGGCCTCGAACCAGTCGGCCTGGGTGGGACTACTCATGTCGGCCACACCGAGAACCACGCCAATAGTGTCATCCGCAAACTGGTCGATGTAGGTGCCGCTATAACGAAGACCACTGTCATCACCACCACGGTCGGTATATTCCAGCCACTGGTAACGAACATTGGCGGCAAGTGTTTGCTCGCCATAGTCCAGCGGACGCACGACCTGCAAGTCGGCGGTGCCGGCCAGCCCCTGGCCTGTAAGTGCGGCATCGGGTGTCTTGTAAACAACCACGCGGCTCAGGACTTCGGAGGGGTACTGATCGAATTCCACGCCACGGTTATCGCCGGCGCTGACCTGTTCACGGCCATTCAACAATGCGGTGGTGAAATCAGGCGACAGGCCTCGCACACTGATGACCTGCCCGCGTCCATTAAGGCGCTGGGCGGTGAGGCCCGGCAGTCTCGCCAGCGATTCGGCGATACTGACGTCAGGCAGTTTGCCGATCTCCTCGGCAGACACGGCTTCGATAATGGATTCGTTGTCCATCTTGAGTGCTGCTGCGTCTTCGAGGCTACGGCGGATACCGGTAGTTACAACTTCCTCGATGCGCGTGTCATCGCTCGCCGAAGATGTCGAGGAAGAAGTCTCCTGTGCCTGCGCCGAACCATACGACGCGACAGCCAGGGCCACGGCCATCGAAATCTTGTTGCGGGAAAAAATCTGCTTGTGTTGCATTGGTCGGTACCCCCTGCAGCCTTAGACGGGCAAGCAAGTAATCATGATTGAGGTTGGTCTCAGGTCAAAATCTTTTATAAATCCCGTGCACTTGCGGCACAGCTTTCAGGCATGTCCGGGGTCCATGCGTCGCCTCCGCTACCGCGCAGACACACCATATCGACCATGCAATCTACCCGCTGAGATAGGTGTTGGCAATGTTATGCAAACGTATTCAAAGAAAAATGTTGCTTCTCTGCAACAACCAGCACGGGCACGCCTCACCGGTTCCTCTCATTAAGCATATTAGAAACAATAAGTTATGCGAAAAATATCGGGGTGTAAGGCAAATTGTTGGGAAAATCCTAATGACCCGAACAAAGCGCCTTTATGGATTGCGCCAAGCCCTTGTACAAGCCAGTCGGCGGGACAGATACGAGCAGCTGTGCCTCTAGCGCGTGAACACCATCCATCTCCACGGCGCAAGCTCAAGTTCCGTGTCTGCCTTGAAGGTGGCGGCTGCGCCACTGAAGTATTCGGTATAGGCGCCGTAATGGGGGGCATTCGCAAAACTGACTTGCTGGTTTTGTGGCGAGAAATTGATCACCACGAAGACCGTGTTCTCGTCGTTTTGACGAACAAAACTAAAAACCTTCTGTGGCGCGGAATTTGGCACGTGCTGCATGGTCGCGCCCCAGGCGCCGTTCCATAATGCGCTGTTGGATTTCTTCAGAGCAAAGAGTTGCCGGTACAGAACCGCCAGAGAATGTTCGCGCCACTGGATGGGATCCTTTTCGAAAAACTCCAGGCGTTTGCTGTTGCCGGCTTCCTGGCCGTTGTAAATCATGGGGATGCCTTCGCCGACAACCGACAGGACGATTGCTGGCTCGAGGGCATCTCCGAACATTTCAAACTGGGTACCCTCCCAGGAATTCTTGTCGTGGTTGCTGATGAATGTCATGCGCATTGCATCGCGCGGCCAGGCGGATTCATTGCCGGAGTAGTAGCCGAATAATGCTGTTACGTCGGACTTGCCTGCAGCAATGTTGTGCACAGTGTCGTGCCAGCTCCAGGCATAGCTGGCATCAAATGCACGTGCGTGTACGTCACGGGATTCCCACTCCGCCAGCATGAAGACAGGCTTGATCGCGTCCAGTTCGCGGCGCGCATTGTCCCAGAAATCCAATGGTACATAGCCGGCAACATCACAGCGATAGCCATCGATGTCTGCTTCAGTCACCCAGTACTTCAAAGCCTCGGTCATGTATTTGCGTATGCCGGGCTGGTCGTAGTCAAGATCAATGATGTCCGACCAGTCCCACCAGGGCGTGGGATGAAAATCACCTTGCCAGTCGCGCTCGTACCAGTCGGGGTGTTCTTCGACCAGCGGATTGTCCCAGGCTGTGTGATTTGCTACCCAGTCCAGGATTACGTACATGCCTTGCTCGTGGGCAGCATTAATGAACGCCTTGAGGTCGTCCAGGGTGCCAAACTCGGGGTTAACACTGAAGTAATCTTTCACCGAGTAAGGGCTGCCCAGTGTGCCCTTGCGGTTCTTGTGGCCGATCTCGTGAATTGGCATGAGCCAGATGATGTCTGCGCCAAGGGCCTTGATGCGCGGCAGCTGCTTCTGCGCAGCTGCGAAGGTGCCTTCACGGGTGAATTGTCGGGTGTTGAGCTGGTAAATCACCGCATTTTTTGACCAGTCGGGGTGAGCCAGCTTCACATAGGGCTGCGGCTGATAAGAGCGCAATTCGTCAATGCCGGCATCATCAGCTTGCTGGTTCGCAGCCGGCGAACAGCCAGCAATGAACAGCAATAACAGCAGTGGTTTCTTCGTCATTCCGAGGTCTTGTATCCGCACAAAAATTGAGGGTCGCGAGTGCTTCATACCATAGCGCCTTTAAAAACGGGCGTCGAATAAGCGAGTCGTATTGGCAGGCAAAATCAGGGGTGCGTTGCTGACAGCGCTTGGGCCGTTATGCGGGCCGATGATGTGCTGCGGTATAGTCCCCCCCCGCGCCACATCGGAGGGCTACATGCTCGAGTTCCAGAAAAACAAGACCAGGTCTTTCTTTGCGCTGCTCAGCCTGCCGGCAACGGCTATGGGTTTTGCCTTGTCGACCCAGATAGCCGCGCTTTCCTGGATACTTGCCACCCAGTACAAGCTCGAAATTCACGATATCGGTCTGGTGTGGGCTGCCGGGCCGCTGGCAGGCATTCTTGGCCAAGTCATTATCGGGCTGATCAGCGATAAAGTCTGGTTTTGGAACGGGCGCCGCCGTCCTTTCATTTTGATTGGCGGCGTAATTGCGGCACTCATGCTGCTGGCATTGCCCAATATTGGCGTCATATCCAGCGCCATGGGGCTCGAAGCCATACTCGGCGTCGCTATCGCGGTGGCACTTTCGCTCGACCTTGCGATCAATGTCAGTTTCAACCCCACACGTTCGATCATCGCGGACGTTACTGACGAAGGCGCCGAAAGAACCCGCGGTTACGCCTGGATGCAAACCGTCTCCGGCTCTTTCGGCGTGCTTGCCTATGCAGTTGGTGCGATCTTCAACAATTATGTGCTGATCTATCTTGCTTCTGCACTGGTGCTGCTTTTTTCAGTGTTACCGCCGTTATTTATCGAGGAGCCCACGGAACTTACAACAGCGAGTGATGAACCCCGTACGGAACATAAACAAGACAGCCTCGGCCATGTGCTCATGACCATTCGTCCTCTGTGGGGTTTTCTCGTATATGACGTTTACGCCATGACGCTGCGCCTCGCCGGGATTGACGTTGAGCATTACTACGCGGAGATCGCATTGCTGGTTGTGACCGCAATTTTGTTTTTCATCACTTTCGCGGAACAAGAGCAAGGCGAAGATATGGCCAGCAAGGATGTGGGATTTCGCAAGGTGTTGGCAGCGCATTCATTCAGCTGGATCGGCGTATTCGTTACCCTGGTGTTTCTTGTGCCCTACATTCAGAGCGTCTTACCTGGGTTGAGTGACATCGACCTGGGGCGAGTCGGGTCCATGAGTTACCTGGTCTTTAATGCCGTTTCGGCGATAATTCCAGTGCTGATTCTCGCGCCCCTGGCGGTAAAGTATGGCCGGATTGCGGTGCATGCGGGATGCCTGTGGATCATGGCGGCAGGCTATGTTGCACTGTTTTTCTTCGGTTCTTCAACAATAATGATCTACGCACTGATGGCTGTTATAGGAGTCGGCTGGGCGGCGATCGTCAGCCTGCCTTTTGCGATAGTTTCCCAAAAAATCCAGAAGGAGCGCATGGGCCTATACATGGGGCTTTTCAATCTGTCGGTTGTGCTGCCGCAACTCGTGGTCACCGCGGGAATTTCCCTCATCGTCAGCCGCGCGCCGGATAAGTCCATAATATTCGCGATTTCGGCAATTGCCATGGCCCTCTCGGCATTTACCTGGCACTTCGTAAAAGAAGACAGACAAGACTAGGGTGACTGGCACCGCTCTGAGCGCTGCAGCGGCAAACATCTTCCAAACAATGATGCCGCCGGATCCAGGCTGGTATCGCGTTATTCGATAACAGTCGATGCCCTTGCATCTGGCACGAGCTGCGGTTCCGCAGCCTTGTCAACCAGCATGGTCGTGAAGCCTGCAATGATCATGCATATGCCCCCAATGACCAGGCCATAAATTGCCAGGCCCTCGAAAAGTTCGCGTACAAGCAGACCAAGTATGCTGGCGGCAACCAGTTGTGGAATCACGATAAAGAAATTGAAAATGCCCATATAAAGGCCCATCTTGCTGGCAGGCAAAGCGCTGGACAGCAGCGCGTAAGGCATCGACAGGATCGACGCCCAGGCGATGCCCACACCGACCATCGAAATTAATAACAAAATCGGGTCCTTTACAAAGTAAAAACTAAGGAGCCCGATGCCGCCGAGGCAAAGGTTGATTAAGTGACACAGGCGACAGCCCAGCCGCTGCGCAATGAAAGGAATAGCAATCGCCGCCACGGCCGCAAAGCCGTTGTATGCGGCGAACAGCACGCCCACCCAGTTGGCGCCCTCATTAAATGCCGCGGATGTGACTACCGTAGTGCCATAGTGGTGACTGGTCACCGCAGATGTGCCGTAAATCCACATTGCAAAAAGAGCAAACCAGGAAAAGAATTGCACCACTGCAAGCTGACCCATGACCCGGGGCATATGAAACAAGTCATTGATGATGTGGTAGAAGCCATTGTCTGTCTTGCCATTATCCTGCAAGGATCCAGTGATTAACTGAAAGAGACCGAATGCGATACCGCCGCCGGCGAGAATATATAATTGCTTGTCGAGCTCACTAATGACGATCCACGCGAGCAATAAAGTTCCCGCGACGATCCAGGTAAGACCGCCAACGCGGTACCTGGCGGAAGCACGGCGGGGCAGGGCGTCGGGGTCGGCAGGCGTAAGTCGATGCGAGTCAAATGCTTCGAGTTCTTCTGGCGAATATTCGCTGGTAGAAAACACGGTCCACAATACCGCCAGCAGAAATACCGCACCGCCCCAGTAAAAGGACAGCTTTACTGAATCAGGAATCTCGCCGATCGCGGCGGTGTTACTGATGCCGAACCAGTTGGCCATCATCCAGGGCAGGGCTGAAGCAACAATTGCCCCTGTGCCGATGAAAAAACTCTGCATTGCAAAGCCGCGGGTACGCTGATTTTCCGGCAGGTTATCGGCGACGAAAGCACGAAAAGGTTCCATGGAAATATTTATGCTGGCATCCATGATCCAGAGCATGCCGGCGGCAACCCATAGTGCCGGTGAATTGGGCATGGCAATCAACGCGGCTGAAGCCAGGATCGCGCCCACCAGAAAATATGGCCGCCGCCGCCCGAAGCGCCCCCAGGTGTGATCGCTCATGTAACCAATAATGGGTTGCACGATCAGCCCGGTCATAGGCGCAGCCACCCACAGGATCGGCAGCTCGTCCATCGACGCACCCAGAGTCTGGAAGATGCGGCTGACGTTGGCGTTTTGCAAAGCGAACCCGAACTGGATGCCCAGGAAGCCAAAACTCATGTTCCAGATTTGCCAGAAGCTAAGGGCTGGTTTTTGTTTCATGTTCGCGCCTGCCTGCGTAAAAGCGTGATGTCTGGTCTTTGGCCGAAGTCGGACAACGATACCCCAACGGCATTCATGCGGTCATTTCAGTGCAGGCAAGTCGTCAGAATACCCGCCCGAGAGGCGCGCCCTATTCCTTCGGACGCAATCGCATTGCGGTACCGCCCCCGGCGGCCAGTCGCAGCTCCAGGCGGTCAGTGGCCGAATAATCCTTTTCCTCGATCACGATGTTGTAAGGGTTGTTTTTCCAGTGGGCGAGATCACCGTCGCGATAGATTTCTGCAACGTATTCCACGTCCGGATCCAGGAAACCCAGCGGAATGGATAGCGTGCGCGCGGTTTCATCGGTAAGGGCGCCCAGATACCAGTCCTTGCCGCTGCGCTCTTTGCGGGCAATGGCGACATAGTTGCCGACCTCGCCTGCCAGCGCGATGCTCTCTTCCCAGTCGGTGGGCACGTCCTTGATGAATTGGAAGGCATCCATGCGTTCAAGATAGTTCTCAGGTAAATCAGCAGCCATCTGGATGGGGCTGTAAAGCACCACGTATAAGGCAAGCTGCTTGGCCAGCGTTGTATTCACGCGCTGCTCCGATTCACGGCCCTGGAAAGTAAGGTTGAAAATGCCCGGCGTAAAATCCATGGGCCCGGACAGCATGCGGGTGAAGGGCAGCATGACGGTGTGCTCGGGTGGATTGGGCGGCTGGCCCCAGGCATTGAATTCCTGACCACGTGCGCCCTCGCGCGATAACCAGTTCGGATAGGTGCGCCGTAATCCGGTGTCCTTGATGGGCTCGTGAGCATTGATACTGATCTTGCGCCTGGCCGCTTCTGTTACGGCGTAAAGGTGATGCCGGGCCATGAACTGGCCATCGTGCCACTCATAGTGCGCGAGACCCTTATCGTCAACACGCTTGATGTCACCCGCATCTGCCACGTAGCCACTTTTGACCTGGCGCACGCCCACCGACTCATACAGGTCCAGGGCTGCGAGCATCTGATTCTCGTAGTTGGTCACGTTACCAGACGTCTCGTGATGTCCGATCAAGCGCACGCCCTTTGCACGCGCATATTCTGAAATCCCCCGGATATCGAAATCAGGATAGGGTGTAGTGAAGTTAAATACGTCGCCGTTATAAAACCAGTCGCCGTCCCAGCCGAGATTCCAGCCTTCCACCAGCACACCGTCGAATCCATGGTCAGCTGCGAAGTCAATGTAGCGCCGGGTGTTTTCTGTGGTGGCGCCATGGATAGGTCCCGACCCCCAGGTAAAGGTGCGGATATGCATACCCCACCAGATGCCAATGTACTTGCCGGGTTCAACCCACGAAACGTCCCCGAGCTTATTGGGCTCATTGAGATTGAGTATCAGGCTGGAGTTGATGAGCCCTTTGGCATCGGGAGATATCTGTACCGTCCGCCATGGAGTCTTGAAAGGGGTTTGTGTCTTGACCTTGATACCGTCTGACCATGGAGAAAGGTCAGCTTCAAAACGATTCTCACGTCTCTGGTCGAGCACCATTCCCGAGTAGTCGACAAGTGCCGCCTCATGAATGGAGAAGTGCACGCCAGTTGGCAGCCTGAATGTAACGGGCGTGTGTACGCGGTCTATATCAGCCAGCCCCGACTTCTTGTACAGGTATTCATAGCGGTTGTAGGCACGCCCTGGAATCCACCAGGCCGTGACATCGGCTGGCAGATGAAATTCGGTGAGTTCGTCGGTGATATCAAGCTGGTTGAAACCGGGCTGCTCGGGCATTTCATAACGAAAGCCGAGCCCGTCTTCGAAAGCCCGCATGCGCAGAGTGATCGATCGTGCGGGTGGTTCGACCGCCGCAAATTCGACCGCCAGCTCGTTATAGCGATTTCGCACGAGGCGCCGCTCGCCCCAGGGCTGCTCCCAGGTTTCGTCGGCACTCGCTTCACTGATGCCGGCGATCTCAAGGCCGGTATCGAACCCGAAGTGCTGGTTAAAGCGCAGGCCCAGCCGCGATTCGCGAATGATCTCCTGGCCGCGATAGGTCACGAGATAAGAAGGGTCACCGTTGTTGTCGGTTTTTACCAGCATGGCGATCGCCCCGTCAGGTGAGACGACAGTCGCGGATCGAATCGGGGCAGGCGCATCAGCCGGCTCGTCGGGCGCAGGCGCATCCGGGCCCGGCGCGAGTTCGGTAGCCAGATCTTCCAAGGATTTCTCTGGCTGGGGAGCAGTCGCAGCTTGTTGCTGCGGGTCTGCGCCGGTATCCGGCTCCCCTCGATCGGAGCAGGCCGCTAACAGCAGAGTCAAGCCAAAGAGCAGTGCAGAGACAAGGCCTGATCGAATGTTCATTCTGGCTACCGGCATAAGCATGTCACGGCTTAGTGGGCGTCAGATCGTCCTGCAATTGGCATGGCATAGTCAATGGCCCGTGGCTTATGGCCGCTGGGTAATCGCCCCCGGTTTCGCGGACAGCAAAGACCGGCTCCCGTGGCTGCGGGAGCCTTTAAGTTATTACCCTGTTCGGGCATGGCGCAAGCCCGCTGCCATGAGCACAAGAGCCTGCGGGCCGGCGCGATTATTCGACCTCTTGCAGCAACACCAGCGTACTCATGTCGACTGTGTCTTCTGCTGCAGCAGCTGCACCTTCTTCGGATTTAAGCCAGGCATCAAACGCTGCCGGATCTTCAAGTCCGATGACCAGGCCGGTGACGTTTGGGTCATCCGGGCTCTGCATAACATGCACGTGCGGAGCGCCATGCGCGGCGAAATCCTGGCGTCGCCCTTCCGCGCCACGCCAGGCCGCCAACCAGACTTCGGGATCACCTACCCTGTGGATCCCCATGATATGGGTCAGATCCATCTTGGTATCGGTTGCGGCCGGATTGTCGCTGTTCCAGATGTCACTGGCGATGCGCCATACACCGTCGCTTCCCCGATGCCAGATCTCCACGAACTTGCCAGTGTCGATAGGCTTGCCATCGGCCTCCAGGGCATAAGTCCCCACGTGGTAGCCGATGTCCCCGGCAACCCGCGCCTCCAGCGTGGTTAGCTCACCGCCGAGCCCTGCTTCGATCATCCCGCCAAATTCTTCCTGTACCGCTGCTCGGCCAAGCTTGATCGCGCCATTGGGGGGCATGATGCGTGCATCATCCGTGTACAGCGCCACCAGGCCGTCAATATCGCTGGCGTTCAGCATGGTCTCCCAGGTGTCGGAGCGGCTGGTAATCGCTGAACTGTCTGTCTGGGGCGCACCCTGGTAGCAGCCGGACAAGATCAAGGTAACGGGGAAAATCAGCATAAGCTTTTTCATGGTTTCACCCTCTGCTGGTTATTTGTTCGATGGGAACACGCTTCCTGGTAGGAAAAATCGGCGAAATTATTGCAACAGTTGTTCTGGCCGTTGCAGCCTAGCGTAGCAGAGAGAATTGCTCTTTGCCGATTTATCTGGTGCCTGCGACACGCTCGATGGCATCGAGGAGCTGTTCAATAGTGCGCGCCTCGGTTTGCGGGCTCATCACGGTCAGGCGCAGGTAGCGCTTACCCGCCACCGTGGCTGTGGTGATGTGGAACGAACCCTCCCGGAGCAGGCGCTCGCGGATCGCATCCTGCAGCTTGTCGTCACTGCCATAACGAAAACAAAGAATATTACTTTCCGGTACGTAAGGGCATTCGAAGCCAGGGCGGTGTCGAATGATCTCATAGAAACGCCGTGCTGCCGCATAGCGGTCATCGACATACGCGCCAAGTCTTGCCTCGCCCCACCAGGCCAGGGTCAGAAACACTTTCAGGCTCAGGGCCGCCTTCGTGCATTCCACGGCGCGCGGCATCGGACTGTATCGTTCCTCGTCATCGCCGATCGGAAGGTAATTGGCCTCCTGCTGGAATGCGTAGCTGAAGCCCATCACATCTCGCAGCAGCACTGCAGCACACAGGACCGGCACCTGCATCATCTTGTGGGTGTCCCAGACCAGCGAGTCAGCAAGCTCGATACCGTCGAGATATTTACGCGAACCGGGTGCGATCAGGGCGGTGGCGCCGTGACAGGCATCAACGTGAAACCAGATGTCGTGCTCGTTGCAAAACTCACCGACTTTTCTGAGCGGGTCGTGCAAACCGGTGGCAGTCGCACAGGCATTGGCGACCAGCGCCATGCAGCGACGGCCGTCGGCGCGCACCTTTTGCAGCGTGCCGGCCAGACCATCAGCATCGATCACACCCAGCGAGTTGCCGGGCAGCTGGTAGATGCTGTCGGACCCCAGGCCGAGGATGGACACTGCGCGATCGACCGAATAGTGAGAAACGGGCGGCACCATCACGGCCAGGTCACCGGGCACGCCTTGTTGCCAGGCATCCGGCGCCACGCGGGCCCGGGCGGCCAGCAAGGCCGTCAGGTTGCCGAGCGAGCCACCGTGGGTAAGGACGCCGCCGGCGTGGTCGCGCTGGTCGCCGCCCGGCAAGGGTTGCAGCGGCCATCCCACCTTGCCGAGCATCCAGTTGATGACTGCGAATTCCAGGCTTGCGGCGCCGGCGCCCATCTCGAAAATCGCCATGGGATTGTTGGTAAAACCGTTCACCAGTGCAGCGAGAGCACCCGGGAATCCCGGCACGCTTACCTGGTGGGCGATATAACCGGGATGGTGAAACTTCACCGAGTATCGAAGGTAGTGTTCGAGAAACGAATCAAAACTCCTGGCGTCCATACCGCCTTTGTCGATCCAGTGCTGAACTCGCAGAGTGTCAAGAATCTGCCGGATTGGCGCATACCCGGTTGCGGGCCCGCTACCTGCCTGCTGGTTTTCAATTTCCGTGCGCAGCCGTGCCAGGGCATCGCTGGCCGCATTCTGGAATTCTTCAAACTCAGAATTGATTGCCCCCTGATTGCGGGTCGGTTGCGGCATTATTGTTCTCCGTAATCCCGGCAGTAGTTGGCATTTTCGCACGGTTGTTCCGATTTGTGTGTGGCGGGCCGAAAAGCTTTGTAATCAGTATCCGCAACGAAAGGCGCCGGCAAGTGCCGGCGCCACCTCCTCATATTCAGGTGCATGTCAGCTATTCGCCAAAGGCGAACACAATGCCGACTCCAATCAGGTCGCGGTCATTTTCATGGCCCGTGACGTTGCGATCACCGATATTGGCATATCTATGCCAGGTTGCATGCACGCCAAAATCTGCGTTGAGCCAGTAGCTGACCCCGAAGCCGAACGCGAAGTCCTCTCCATCGGCGCTGCCGCGGAAATCTTCAAAACTGTCGGAGTAAGTCACGTCCTGGTCCCAGCTGAAGATACCCAGCGTGCCAAATAGCGAGAACTGCTCATTGATGGGCATGGTACCGATCACCCAGGCCTCGATTGCAGTGGCCTCGATCTGGTCGGTGAAACCGCCAAATGCCGTGCCGGCTGCGTCGAGTGTCCCGAGGTCGAGGTAAGAAACCCCAACTCCGAAATTCTCGTTGAATTGATAGCCGAGAAAGATGCGCCAACCTGTGTCAGTGTCATCCAGCCGGGTATCAGATTCGGCTTCCAGTTCGTAGTCCTGGATTGCGACCTGGCCAAAGGTCACGCCGGCAACCCATGGACCCTCTGCTTGCGCCGGGCCCGCAACCAGCCACAAGACGAGGCTTGCGGAAACGAATCCGGCAAACTTTAACCCTCTGTTTTGTTTGGTTTTTTTCATAAAGAACCTCCTGTTCCTTTTTTGCTCTGTGGAGGAACAGCCTCCAGGGCAACGACAGGAGTGCGCCGAGCAGCCCCCCTCCGGCAGGCATTCGGGATTTCCCGGCATTGCAAAAAAAGTATAGTCCGCCGCACGCGATTGGCCACTCGAAGCGGGGTGTCTTGCGGTGAGTAAAATGATGGCCGGTTTTTGCGTAGGACCCGTCGACGATCAGGTATCGTTGGTGGCGCGGGATCGGCATCAATGGTTCATATGTCGGGGATAAAAATGAAACATGCATCTGCAGGGGCGGTAGTTAACAAATTCAAGACCCGCGCATGGCTGGCAGCCGTAGGGGTGGTAGCAGGCTGTACCGACCCGGCGCCACCGCCCGGCCTCGACATACCGGTTTTCGAGGAAATTCCGGTGCTGTTTGATCACCGCTGGGCTGATGGCTCGCATCCTTTCTCGGGGGCCGCCGCGATTGACGTAGACATGGACGGTGCCTTCGAAATCTTTGTCGGCGGGGGCAGGGGCCAGGCTGACGCCCTGTTGACCCTGAACAACGGTCGCCTGGTGGACTTCATTTCCGATACGGGCCTTTCCGAGAGTTCGGTGGCGACCCATGGCGCCACGGCGATTGACTTGAATGATGACGGTTTAACAGACCTGATTGTGGCCCGCGAAGACGGCGTGCATATCTATTACCGGGAGGGCGATCACTTTCGAGCCCAAGAGTTGCCATTAAACCTGGATTCGCACTCTGTGCCGTTTGCCGTGACCGTGGCAGATTTCGACCGCGACGGTGACGGTGATCTTTACGTCAGTGCATTTGTTTCATTCCCCGAGTTCAAAAGTGCAACCTACAACGAACCCGAACATGCCAAGAGCAATCGCCTCTTACGCAATGAGGGCGACGGCACATTCATCGATGTAACCGAACAGGCTGGCGTGGGCGCCAGTCAGAACACGTTTTTGTCGGTGTTTGTCGACCTCGATGCAGACACCTGGCCGGACCTGGTGGTGTCTCAAAACACCGGCCAGGTAGAGTTTTACCGCAACAATCACGACGGCAGCTTTTCGCGACGCACGATAGCGATCGGCTATGGGTTCTGGATGGGCATGGCAGTCGGTGACATTGATAAAGACGGTGATCCTGACTTGCTGTTCTCAAACGTTGGCAAGAGTATTCCGAAATTCCTCACCCGGGGCGACCTTCGCGATGACCAGGCGCATGATCTCGAATGGGCACTGCTCAAGAACAACGGTGACTTCGAGCTTCAGAATGTCACGGCAGAATACGGGCTGGCAAAGCTCGGCTTTGGCTGGGGAGCGGTGTTCGAGGACCTCAATCTCGACGGTCATCTCGACCTGCTGGCCGCGCAAAATTACATCAAATGGCCGTTGCATAAGCTCACCAGGTTGCCAGGTGTGACCGCGCTGCAAGCCACACAGGATGGCCAGGCGCGATTTTTCCAGGCCGCCGGGCTTGGTCTGCAGAATAAGTACTTTGCTCAGTCGCCACTGGTTGCGGACCTTGACGGGGACGGTCGCCAGGACCTGTTATGGCTGAATATGAATGGCCCCATGCGCGCCTTCCTGAACCGCTCCGACAGTCACTTTCTTACAGTCTCGATGGCCGATACTGTGACCAACCAGGGTGTGCGACTGCGACTCGAAACAGCCGATGGAACGAGTTACGCACGCGAACTCTTAAGCGGCGTCGGTCTGATGACAGACCAGACTCCGGATCTCAGTTTCGGCCTGGGTGATACAAACGAGGTCCAGGTTGTCACCGCCACCTGGCCGGACGGTACAGTCATCACTATGGCAAGCCCACCAATTGATACTGTCATTCGCATCGACCACCCGTGACACAATGTCTTTACGCTTTGCAAATTCTGCAACGGAGTTCGGGCTCATATGCGCCAATTAATTGCTGTCGCAATGAGTTGCTGGCTGGCGCTGCTCGCTCCGCCAGCTCTGGCATACGTAGAGCCGGGCCCGGACGCCGGCACGATCGGGGGGATCATCGGCTTCCTGATCTCGATATTTCTGGCACTGATTGCGCTGTTCTGGTACCCGATCAAGAGGCTCTATAAAAAGATCACTGGCAGCAAGCCCCCGGAGCAGTAGACAAGCCTGCCGGCAAGCGCTTCAGGATGCCGCCTTGTCAATGCCTTCAAGCAATCCCATGAAACGCGGGTCATCCCGGACATTATCGAAATCCGAGTCCTTTGCGACCCAGTCCTTGAAGTTGCGCCCGCCCATCTCGATGCGTTGTTTGAGCGCTGCCAGCGATTCTTCTTTCTTGCCGGCGAGCGCGTAATTGCAGGCTGCCATGTAGAGCACGCCGGAATCATTGGGCGCGAGTTTGAGTGCACGCTCGATCTTGTCCAGGCCCTCTGCTATACGGCCGAGTTTGATCAGGTTACCGGCACCCATGGTAAGCGCGCGCAGGTCGTCCGGATTAAGCGCCAGCCGGCGTTCGATCAGGGCCAAAGCCTGCGCCGAGACCCGGGTGGCTTCGTCCGCCTTGCCGAGTCCCCTGAGCGCCATAACCCTGAGCGAGATGCTCTGAAATTCGTCTGGCTGCGCGTCATGGGCGCGTGCCCATAGTTCGGCAGCCTCTGCTTCCTTGCCTTCAGCAAACCGCGAGCGGCCGAACAGGTACAAGGCATCGTAATTATTGGGCTCAATCGCCAGCGCCGCCTCGAATTCTCTTGCCGCCCCGTCATAGTCACCCTTCAAGGTCAGGGCAAAGCCGCGGGACGAGTGTGACTCTGCGATCTGTGGCGCCAGCTCAAGTGCTTTCAGGCTGGCACGATCGGCAGCTTCGATGCGCTCGGGTGAAGGGTCGATCCATTGAGCAAAAATGCACTCGGTATCCGCAAGTCCCGCATAGGCACGCGCGAACTCCGGGTCTACTTCGATAGCCTTCTCAAACATCTCGCGCGCGAATCCCAGGCTGCGATCAACAAGTTTGTGAAAATACTGACGCCCCCGAAGGTAATACTCATAGGCATTGACATCGTCTGTCGTGCACTCGCACTCGACATCCCTGGCAGTCTGCAGGTTCATGGCATTGACAATGCAGCCCGCGATCTCAGCTTGCAGTGTGAAAATGTCTTCCAGTTCACGGTCATAGCTGTCCGACCATAGGTGCGTATCACTGCTGGCATCGATCAGCTGCGCGACAATTCGCACACGATTACCGGCCTTTCGCACACTACCCTCGAGAACAAAATCCACGGCCAGCTTCTGTGCGATAGTGCGGACGTCGAGCTGTGTATTCTTGAAAGCAAACGACGACGTTCGCGAGACGACGCGAAGTTCGGGCTGCTTGGTGAGCAGGTTGAGGATTTCCTCAGTAATACCGTCACTGAAATACTCGTTTTCAGGGTCACCGCTCATGTTGGCTAAAGGCAGCACGGCAACCGCCCGACGATTATCAGCAGGCGCAGCAGTCGCGTCTGCGCGCCAGCCATCACCGGTTGCAATAGGGACAGGTGCAGGTGCAGGTTTTGATTCTTGTTGCACACTGGCATCGCGCTGCAGGCCGTCGGGTGACAGGTCAAAGGCCCAGGCCAGCACCATGGCCAGCGGAAAGCCAAGCAGGGCGAGCGCCAGCACCAGGCGCACGCTCCATTCCGGCAGCAGCAGCTCAGGAAATACGACCGAGGCGGTTTCGACAACGATCCACGCGACGATCACATAGACAATAGCGGCGCGAATGACCTTGCGCCTTCTGAGCTCGCTCCACAGTTTGCTTAGCTTCGAATCTGTCATGGCAGCGCCTGGTGACAACTACAAGACGAATGATAGCAGGCAGCGCAGACAAAAAATGCGGCCATCATGAGAGGGTCATAACGCTCAAATTTCGTGGCGTGCCCATGTCATCGCGGGTGCAAACAGGCCGCCGGCGTTCTATTATTTGTATCTCGCGCATATTTCTGCGGGAGCGGAGTAAATCAATGGCAGAATCAGCACGTGCAATCAAGGGCCTCGACACGGTTCCGCACTGGATAAATGGCGCTCGCTACGCCGGTAAGCCGCATGACTGGGGCGATATTTACAATCCGGCCCTGGGAAAAGTCATAGCGAAGGCACCGATGGCGTCGCGGGAAGATGTCGAGACGGCAATCGCTGCGGCCCACGCCGCACTCCCGGCGTGGTCGCGAACACCGGCACCCAAGCGTGCCCGGGTTATTTTTCGACTCAAAGAACTTATCGAGCGTGACGCGGATAAACTGGCGGCACTGGTGACGCGCGAGCACGGCAAAGTGCTGAGCGATGCTATGGGTTCGGTAAAGCGTGGTCTCGAAATCGTCGAGTTCGCTTGTGGCATCCCACACCTGTTGAAAGGCGAGTTCAGCCACCAGGTCGGCGATGGCATCGACAGCCACTCACTGCGGTTGCCGGTCGGCGTTTGCGCAGGCATCACGCCGTTCAACTTTCCTGCCATGGTACCCATGTGGATGTTCCCGATTGCGCTCGCCTGTGGCAACACATTTGTACTGAAACCGTCGGAGAAAGATCCCTCATGCTCGCTGATGCTTGCCGAGTTGCTGGCCGAAGCCGGTCTGCCAGATGGGGTGCTGAATGTGGTGCAGGGGGACAAGGTCGCAGTGGATACCTTGCTCACCGACCCGCGTATCGCCGCGGTGAGTTTCGTGGGATCCACGCCGATCGCCAAACACGTATATGAAACCGGCGCGGCCCATGGCAAGCGCGTACAGGCACTGGGTGGTGCCAAGAATCACATGGTGGTATTGCCCGACGCCGATATCGAACAGGCGGCTGACGCCCTGGTGGGTGCCGCATACGGATCGGCGGGCGAGCGCTGCATGGCAATCTCGGTTGCCGTTGCAGTGGGCGATGCCGGCGACAGGTTGCGCGCGGCCATGATTCCGAAAATCCAGGCCTTGCGGGTCAACGATGGCACGGATCGCGATGCCGAAATGGGCCCGCTGGTGACACGCGAACATCGTGACAAAGTGCAGTCTTATATCGATACCGGTGCAGAGGAGGGCGCGGATCTGGTGGTGGACGGGCGTACCCATCCCTTGCGCGAGGCGGACCAAGGCTTTTTCCTTGGCCCCACGCTGTTCGATCACGCCAAGTCCGATATGCGTATATATAAGGAAGAAATTTTCGGACCGGTGCTGACCATGCTACGGGCAGAAAGCTTCGACGAGGCATTAAAACTTGTCAACGACCATGAATACGGCAATGGCACCGCAATTTTTACGCGCAACGGGCAGGCTGCGCGCGAATTCACGGCGCGTGTCGAGGCTGGCATGGTCGGTGTCAACGTACCGATCCCGGTGCCCATGGCATTTCACAGTTTCGGCGGATGGAAGCATTCGATATTCGGTGACGCTGCCATGCACGGTGTCGAGGGCGTGCGCTTTTACACCCGTCTCAAGACGGTCACCAGCCGCTGGCCTGAAGGTTTCGGCGATGGCGCCGACCTCAACATGCCGGTAATGTAGAGAAATACGTACACCTGCACTCGGGCGAGACCAAGAAACCCGCAACAAAGGATAGATTACGTATGTCCAGAATCGTCAAGGCTGCCATTATCCAGATGGCCAACAAGCTCGCCACTTCCCAGTCCTGCGACGCGCATCGCCAGGCGATGACCGAAGCGCATATTCCGTATCTAGAAGAAGCCGGCAAGCAAGGTGTGCAGATGCTGTGTATGCAGGAGATCTTCACCGGCCCCTATTTCTGCCCGTCCCAGGACAGCAAGTGGTACGACGCGGCTGAGCCAATCCCCGATGGCCCGACGACACAGCTCATGTGCGAGTATGCGAAAAAGTACAACATGGTAATTATCGTTCCAATCTACGAAGAGCACATGACGGGTGTGTATTACAACACCGCCGCAGTCATCGACGCAGATGGTAAATACCTCGGCAAATATCGCAAAATGCATATCCCGCAGGTAGCAGGTTTCTGGGAGAAATTTTTCTTTAAGCCGGGCAATCTTGGTTACCCGGTCTTCGATACCGCCTACGGCAAGGTGGGCGTTTATATTTGCTATGACCGCCATTTTCCGGATGGCGCACGGTGCCTGGGGCTGAATGGCGCTGAAATCGTTTTTAATCCTTCCGCCACGGTCGCCGGCCTATCCCAGCACCTGTGGGAACTGGAACAACCCGCACATGCCGTGGCAAACGGCTATTTCGTGGCGGCCATTAATCGCGTGGGCGAGGAAGCACCCTGGAACATAGGACGTTTCTATGGCTCGTCTTATTTTGTCAATCCACGCGGCAAGATCGAAGCGCAGGCTTCAGAGGACCAGGATGAGATGGTGGTGGCGTCTCTGGACTTCGAACAAATTCGTGAGGTTCGCAATACCTGGCAGTTTTTCAGAGACCGCCGGCCGGAAACCTATGGGCAATTAACCGAGCTTTGATCGGCAACAAACATTGCCAGGGGACAGCACTATGAGTATTCAGAAAACAACCCCGATCGCCAGGCAAACTGAAGGTCCGAAGCGGGTGCATCGTGACAATGCCGATCTCATCGCCGCGCGCAAGAAACATTTCCTGCCAACCGCGGCCTTGTATCACAAGCAACCGCTGCAGCTGGTCAAGGGCAAGGGCGAATATGTCTGGGATGCCGACGGCAAGCGCTATCTCGATGCCATCGGCGGAATCATCTGCATATCGGCCGGGCATAACCACCCCAAAATCAAGGCCAAGCTGATGCAGATGCTGGCCGATGATGAAATCCAGCACACCAGTCTGCTGTATCTTTCCGAGTACCCGGTGGAACTTGCAGAGGCACTGGTCGAAGAAGCGCCGGCGGGGCTCGATCGTGCCTCATTCACCAATTCCGGGTCCGAGGCCAACGAGCTGGCGATGATGACCGCGCGCCAATCCACGGGTGAGACCATCGTCGTAAACCTGCGCCATGGCTATCATGGCGGCACCGCCAGCACACTGGCTCAATGCGGGCATCACAACTGGCGTTTCCGTTCGCAGCCCATCGCATCGACGACCAGTGCGCTGGAGCCTTACTGCTATCGCTGCCCGTTCAACAAGAAGCCGGAAAGCTGCAGCTTCGAATGCGCCAAGAACGTCGAAACAACTATTCAGACGACCACCCACGGCAAGATTGCCGGCATGATCGTAGAGCCGGTGATGGGCGTAGGTGGTTTTATCGATCCGCCGAAAGAGTATTTCGACCAGGTCACGGAAATCGTGCACAACTATGGTGGCAAGTACATCAGTGATGAAGTCCAGACCGGTGCCGGGCGTTGCGGCAAGAATTTCCTGCTGAGCAAGGAACTCGAAATTGACGCTGACATGGTGACCATGGCCAAGGGTTTTGGCAATGGTGCGGCGATCGGTGCGGTGCTTATGAAGTCCGAAGACGCCGAGTCATTGGGCGGACGCCTGTACTTCAACACATTTGGCGGCGATCCCATGCAAACCGCCCAGGCGAAAGCCACCATGGATGTGATCAAGGAAGAAAAGCTCATCGACAACGCACGCAACATGGGCAAGCGTCTGAAGGACGGCATGCAGCAGCTCATGAAAGAGCATGCGCTTATCGGCGATGTGCGTGGCCGTGGACTGCTGCTGGGCATGGAGCTGGTCAAGGACAGGAAAACCAAGGCCTACGGCAGCGAAGAAGCTGTGACTTTCATGGACAAGTGCAAAGACAAGGGGTTGCTGCTTGGCAAAGGCGGCTTGTTTGGCAACGTCATCCGGGTGGCGCCGCCATTGAGCATAAACGCCGGGCAGGTAGACACCATGCTCAAGATCATGGGTGAGGCCCTGCACGAAATGGCCGGAGGATAGCGCCATAACAGCGCCAAGCACCGAGGGCGGAATGCTGAATCCGGGCGCCGCCGACGCAAGCCTGTCGAACGCCGATATCGCACCTGTACCGCAGGCGGCACGCAACTGGACGGCCTTCAGTTTTTATGCCCTGTGGGTCGGCATGGCGATCAACATACCCACCTACATGATCGCAGCCTCGCTGATCGACAACGGCATGAGCTGGCAGCAGGCCATGTGGACAGTTCTGCTCGGCAACGTGATCGTGCTGATTCCGATGATGCTGAGCGGCCATGCCGGCACCAAGTACGGCATTCCGTTTCCCGTATTTGCCCGCGCGTCCTTTGGCATTCGCGGCGCCCATATACCGGCATTTCTGCGCGCCATAGTCGCCTGTGGCTGGTTTGGCATTCAGACCTGGATCGGTGGCGCGGCCATTTATACGATCGTGTTGATCGTCTACCCGGGTGCCGAGAACCTGCCCGCCGTGCTGCCGGAAATCATCGGTATCGGCATCGTACAGTTCGCCTGTTTCATGCTGTTCTGGTTTATGAACATCTACCTGATCTACAAGGGCATCGACTCCATCAAGGTACTGGAGGTTCTCGCCGCCCCCTTTCTTATACTGTGCGGACTGGCACTGCTCGCCTGGGCTTTCGTGGCGGCGGACGGCTTTGGACCCATGTTGAAGGCGACTTCCAAATTCGAGACCAGCGCAGAGTTCTGGGCGCTGTTCTTCCCGAGCCTCACCGCGATGGTGGGTTTCTGGTCAACCCTGTGCCTCAACATCTCGGATTTCACCCGCTATTCCAGGGACCAGCGCGCGCAAGTGATCGGCCAGATCAGCGGCCTGCCCACCACCATGACCTTATTCGCTTTCATCGGCGTGGCGGTGACCAGTGCCACGATTGTCATTTATGGCGAGGCGATCTGGGACCCCGTGGTGCTGGTGCGGCGCTTCGATTCGTCCGTGCTGGTGTTCTTCTCCATGATCGCAGTGGTGATCGCGACCATCTCCACCAATGCCGCCGCTAATGTCGTCGGGCCCGCGAATAACTTTTCCAACATGTGGCCTGCGAAGATCGACTTCAAGCGGGGCGGCTACATCACGGGCGTGATCGGCATTGTCATAATGCCCTGGAAACTGCTGGCTGATCCCAGCGGTTACATTTTTACCTGGCTCATTGGCTACTCGGCCTTGCTGGGTCCGGTACTGGCGATCATCCTGGCGGATTATTTTCTCGTTCGGCGCACCGAACTGGACGTGACCGACCTGTATCGCGAGGACGGTCGCTATAATTTCCGCAGCGGCTTTAATCCCTGCGCGATCATCGCGCTGGTGGTCGGCGTGTTGCCCAATATTCCCGGTTTCCTGGCGCAAGTGGGCATCATCGATGCTGCCAGCATGCCGTTCGCTGTCTCACTTTATGATTACGCATGGTTTATCGGCCTTGCCATTTCCGGGCTCGTCTACTATGTACTCATGCGCGCATGCGAACATGGTCGCTTCGGCTGGTTCATCGACCCGTTCTGAGCAGCAGACATGAAGGACGTTCATGACATCCAGGCAGGAAGGCTCTCCGCGGCGGAGATTGCCGAGAATTTTTCTGACCTCCATCCGCGGCTAAGCCAGCTGCAAGCCGCGGTCGAAGCCAGCCGCTGCCTGTTCTGTCACGATGCGCCGTGCATTGAAGCGTGCCCGACGGGCATCGATATTCCCGGCTTCATTCGCAAGATATCCACCGGTAACACGCGCGGCGCGGCAGTCACCATTCTTGCCGAGAACATCATGGGCGGCACCTGCGCAAATGCCTGCCCGGTAGAAGAACTGTGTGAACAGGTGTGTGTCAAAGTAGCCTCGGAAGGCAAACCTGTAAAAATCGGGCGCCTGCAACGCTATGCCACGGATTACCTGTTTGACAAAGGCGAGCAGCCATTCCAGCGAGCAAAGGCAACGGGCCATAAAGTGGCGGTGGTCGGCGCCGGACCCGCCGGGCTTGCCTGCGCACATCGGCTGGCCATGCTGGGGCATGACGTCGAGGTGTTCGATGCCAGGCCAAAGCCTGGTGGCCTGAACGAGTACGGGCTCGCGCATTACAAGATGCTGGATGAGCGCGCCGCAAAAGAAGTGGAATTCATACTTGGGATTGGCGGCATTACACTGCAACAAGGCCTGCGCCTGGGCAACGATTTCTCCCTCGAAGAGTTGCGCAAAAAATACCACGCGGTTTTTCTGGGACTCGGACACAATGCGGTCAATAAACTGGCGATGGAGAATGCCTCCGTGCCCGGTGTGTATGACGCCGTCGATTTCATTGCACGCATCCGCCAGGAAAAGCGGCATGAGATTCCTGTCGGTCGGCGCATCGTCGTGATCGGCGGCGGCAACACGGCGATCGATATCGCGGTGCAGACAAAAAAGCTGGGTGCTGAATCGGTGACGCTGGTCTATCGGCGCGGACGCGGGCAAATGGGGGCGACGGATTTCGAGCAGGAAGTGGCTGAAACCAATGGCGTGCTGATCAGGGCCTGGGCGCAGCCCAAAGACATTCATGCCGACGCAAAGGGCGTTACTGGCGTCACCTTCGAGTACACACGACCCGGCGATGATGGCCACCTTCAAGGCACTGGCGAGACATTCGAGCTTGAGGCCGACATGGTTTTCAAAGCGATTGGTCAGCGATTCGATGCCGAGGATGCCGGACTAGATCAATCTGCATCGCTTGAAATTGAGTACGGAAGAATAATGGTAAACGCGGATCGTCGCACCAGCATCGAAGGTGTTTATGCTGGCGGCGATTGCGTGCCGGGCAAGGACCTCACGGTAGTGGCAGTGCAGGATGGCAAGATTGCAGCGCATGCAATACACAAATACCTGACGGAGCGTGGCCATGGCTGATCTCAGTTGCACGATAGCGGGAGTGAGCTCGCCCAACCCCTTCTGGCTGGCATCGGCGCCGCCCACCGACAAGCAGTACAACGTGGAGCGCGCATTCGAGGCTGGCTGGGGCGGCGTAGTCTGGAAGACTCTGGGCGAGGCCGGCCCGCCCGTGGTCAATGTTTGTTCGCGTTACGGATCCATCGACTACAACGGCCAGCGGATGATCGGCCTGAACAACATCGAACTCATTACTGACCGGCCGCTGGAGGTCAACCTCGAAGAAATCACTGCCGTAAAAAAGGCCTGGCCGGATCGTGCCATGGTGGTTTCACTCATGGTGCCCTGTAACGAACAGGCATGGAAAAATATCCTTAAGCAGGTCGAGCAAACAGGCTGTGACGGTGTGGAGCTGAACTTTGGTTGCCCCCATGGGATGAGCGAGCGAGGCATGGGCTCCGCCGTAGGGCAGGTGCCGGAATACATCCAGGAAGTAACCGCTTGGTGCAAGACGCACACCAGCTTGCCGGTGTTTGTGAAACTGACGCCCAACATTACCGACATCCGACGCCCTGCACGAGCAGCATTTGCGGGCGGCGCCGACGCAGTGTCACTGATCAACACGATCAATTCCATCACCGGTATCGATCTCGACAAGATGGCACCCGAGCCGACGGTGGCGGGCAAGGGCGCGCATGGCGGCTACTGCGGTCCGGCAGTAAAGCCCATCGCGCTCAGCATGGTCTCGGAGATCGCGCGTGACCCGGAGACCCGGGGGTTGCCCATTTCGGGCATCGGTGGGATTGGTACCTGGCGGGATGCCGCCGAGTTCCTGGCGCTTGGCTGCGGCAGCGTGCAGGTTTGTACCGCGGCCATGCGCTTCGGGTTCAAGATTGTTGATGACCTGATCGATGGTCTGGGCAACTGGATGGACGACAAAGGCTATGCAAGCCTCGATGACTTTCGCGGCAAGGCAGTGCCAAATGTCACCGACTGGCAGTATCTCGATCTCAACTATAAAACCATTGCCAGCATCGATCAGGACAAGTGCATCGAGTGCGGTCTGTGTCACATTACCTGTGAAGACGCCTCGCACCAGGCCATAGCCAAGCACAAAGACGAAAACGGCAAGCGCACCTATACTGTAATTGACGACGAGTGTGTAGGCTGCAACTTGTGTTACCTGGTCTGCCCCGTGCCGGAATGCATCAGCATGGTGGAAGTGGATAACGGCAAGCCATATCTCAACTGGGGCGATCACCCGAATAACCCGATGCGGGAATCAAAATAGAAGCCGGGGGAAATTAAACATGACGATCCTGATCAAGAACGGCACGGTGGTAACCGCCAGCGACACCTATCCGGGCGACGTATACATCGAGGGCGAACATATTTCGATGATCGGCGTAAATCTCGACGTAGAAGCAGATCGGGTCATCGACGCCAGGGGCCGTTATGTCATTCCCGGCGGCATCGACGTGCATACCCACCTGGACATGCCTTTCGGTGGCACCACCTCGGCAGATGACTTCGAGACCGGCACGATCGCCGCGGCCTTTGGCGGCACGACCTCATTGGTGGATTTCGCCATCCAGTACAAAGGCGAGCATCTGCACGACGCGTGGGAGACCTGGATGGGTAAAGCCCAGGGCAAGGCCGTGATCGATTACGGTTTTCACATGATCATGACAGATCTCAACGACAAAACAGAGAAAGAAATGGACAGCCTGGTGCGCGAAGGCGTGACTTCCTTCAAGCTGTTCATGGCGTATCCCGGTGTATTCATGCTGGATGATGCATCGATCTTCAAAGCCTTGTTGCGCACGGGTGAAAACGGCGGAACCATCTGCATGCATGCTGAGAACGGCGGCGTTATTGACGTGCTGGTCCAGCGGGCACTGGCCAAAGGGCAGACCGCGCCGAAGTATCATGCACTGACCCGGCCGCCGCGAGCGGAAGCCGAGGCCACGCATCGTGCCATCGCTCTGGCTGAAATCGCCGATGTGCCGATTTACATCGTGCACCTGTCCTCGTCGGAGGCGCTGGAGATGGTGACCGAAGCGCGCGACCGTGGCTTGCCTGCCTTCGCAGAAACCTGCCCGCAGTACCTGTTCCTGTCTTACGATAATTACGAGGAGTCCGGGTTTGACGGCGCCAAGTACGTGATGAGCCCACCTTTGCGGGATAAGGAAAAGCAGGACGAGTTATGGCGTGGTATCAAGTTCAATGATCTGCAGGTTGTGTCGACAGACCATTGCCCGTTTTGCATGAAGGAGCAAAAGGAACTGGGCAAGAATGATTTCTCCGCCATCCCGAACGGCGCGCCAGGCATCGAGACCCGCATGAGTCTCGTTTACGATGGCGGCGTGCATGGCGGACGCATCACCATGAACCGCTTCGTGGAGATTACGGCCACCGCGCCTGCCAAAATCTTCGGCATGTGGCCCGAACGCGGGACAATCGCGCCTGGCTCGCGGGCCGACATCGTGATTTTCGATCCGGAAAAAGAGCTCACGCTCAGGTGCAAGACACTGCACATGAACGTGGACTACAACCCGTACGAGGGGCGCAAGGTGATGGGCTCGCCGGACGTGGTCATGTCCAACGGCGAGGTTATCATCGAAGACGGCGAGTTTGTCGGCAAGGTCGGCCGCGGCTCATTCATCAAGCGCGCCGAGCGCAGTATGTAATCCGCGGGGGCCCGCCCCCCGTGTCCGGGTCAACCTTCCGTCCTCTGGCGCGTTGCAATCCTTGAAACTGGCTGGCGGGATCCCAGATTCCGGACAGCCGGGCAATGACCTTGAGTGTTGCCGTCGACGTGTTCGCCGGGATTGAGTGCCCCCAGGGCATAAAGGATGGAGAAATGAAGACCAAAAATTTTGTCGCATTTATTGTTTGGGTGACGATTCTTCTCGCGGGCTCGCCTGCAAGTGCCGGGGAATTCGCAAGCCACGGATACTTGCTGGCCAGCATTGGCGAGGCGGATACCGATTTTCGACCGACAATAAGTGATGCGATTCAGGACGACGATACCGCTTTCGAAATTGGTGTCGGCTTTGCTTTTAACCCTTATTTTTCTGTCGAGGGCAGTTACCAGGATTTTGGAGAGCCTACCGGCTTTGCTGGTTGTCCACCGGAAGTCTTTTGCATTGCCATCGTGCCCTTATCGGCAGAGCCCGTGGAGGTCACTGGCTGGTCTGTGGCGTTAAGAGGCGCGGTACCCGTTACCGACAGCCTGTCGGTGTTCGCCCGGCTGGGCTTCCTTTCGTGGGACACATCAGCCCGCACCGCGGGACTCAACGATTCCGGCACTGATCTTCTTTATGGCGGCGGCATCGCAGCAGACTTCAACGAACGCTTCGGGTTGCAGCTGTCGTATGAAGAGGCCGATCCCGGCATCGAGACAGTCAAGCTGGGCGTACGCCTGCGCTTTTGATTAATTTCCGGGTCGGGTTGCAATATCAATTGCAGCCCGACCCCCGGGCTTACTCCAGCTCGGTGGCTGCCCGGCGGTAGGCGCAATAGTCACACTCATCACCGGGCGATGGGATATCGTCGCCCTCGAGACAGCTGTGCGCCGCGGTCAGGACATCCTCGACCCAATCATCCTTGCCCTCATAAGCGATAAGTGTGACGTCGAACTCCAGGGTGGCGTCGAATGCTTCGCGGTCGGTAATGCCGTTGGCGTACACAAAGTAGCCGGTGTCTGATACCGACAGACCCTTCTGGCGCAGCAACCACTGGTAAATTTCCATCTGTCGCTTGTAGCCAGCGTGCCAGTCCTGGTCGAGTGCGGTAATGCGCGCATTCTTGGCGGTCGCCTTGTAATCCACCACGATGTATTCGCCCTGCGGATTCTGCCAAAGGTCGTCGATAGCGCCGAACACCATAAAATTCGTGGGCGCGTGCAGCACCCTGATGCCCTTGAAATTCTCCCGCCACGCTTGCAGTTCATCGTGGGCGACCGGTCGGGCATCCACGCCGTACTGTTCCAGCAAAGGATGGCGCGTGTTCCTGGCCCGATGCACATCGAACTCGGCTTTCAGCAACGTATCCACCGCCGTGTTGAGGTTGAATGGATAACCGGGTGGTCGGCCTACGCCAAGGCGTCGATCCAGGTAAAAGCAGCGCGGACAGTCGACGAACAGGTCGATCTTGGAGCGGGAGAGCGCAAAAGGTTTCCCGGCCCCTGGGACATACAGGTTTCGCTTGCGCGGTGCGTTGTAATACTTTGACATTGAATTCAGATCGTGGCCGGTTACCTTTTCAGGCGCGCAGCGGCTGAATTTTCAAGTATGTCAGCGAGCGCCACAACCATTCGGCCGGACCGAACCGGAAGCGCGCCAGCCACCAGGGACTGAAGTAGAGCTGGAACATCCAGATGCCAAGCACGATCCACCACAACTTGGCGCGCCCGATATGACCGAACAGGCCGAATCCATAGCCGAAAAACAAGATCACCATGATCAGCGACTGCAGCAGGTAATTGCTCAGGGCCATCCTGCCGACCGCTGCAAGGCGTCTGCGCAGTCCGGCCAGCAGGTCAGCCTGACAAAGCCGCATGATCAAGCCGACATATGCCATGCTGACCAGTACGCTGGCGAAATAATTGAACTGTCCGTCGACCATGAACCGCATGATGAAATCGAAGTTATGTTGTTGCATCCGCCAGGCCCCGAAGGCGATGACGGGTAGCCCGATGCCGAAGCCAACACGCATCCAGTTACGATAAAAGCCCGCCGAGCGCTCGGCCGAGAACACGCCGGCCTTCATCATGGCCATGCCAAATAGCATCAGGGCCATGGCGCGCCAGAACAGGTCAAAGGGCACGGCCTGGGTGTGCATCATGACGGTTTCTTTGGCATTGGCTTTGACCACCTGGGTAAAACTGCCACGCATACTCTGCAAGGTCTGTTCTATTTCAGCAGGAGTCGGGTCAAAACCGCTACGCAGGTCTTGCCACTGATCAAGCAACGCTTGTCTGCGCGGGGTCATTTCCTGCCCGGCTGCGACCTTCGCCTCGATCTCATTGGCCACATTGCGCAGCTGACCTTGTGCAAAGCCACCGCCCGCCGAGAGCAGTGCACCGATCAGCAGGAATATACAGCCGCTGATGATCAACGCCCGTACTGAACGGCGACGGAACAGGAACAGAAATATTCCGCATATCGCATAGGTCACCAGGATGTCGCCAAACCAGACCAGGTAAGCGTGGAGCAGACCGATGACCAGGAGCCAGAAAATGCGCCGATAGTAAATGCCCCCAAAGGGCCTGCCGGCTGCTTCAGCACGCTGGGTCATCAGCACGACACCGGCGCCGAACAGCATGGAGAAAATGCCCATCATCTTGAGATCAAAGAACAGATGAGAGAACACCCAGGCACCCAAGTTGGCACCGGTGGAACCGCCATAGGCCAGGGGGTTGAAGTACGCGGCGAATGGAAACGCCGTGCCGGTAATGTTCATGACCAGGATGCCGAGCAAGGCAAAGCCTCGCAGGGTATCGATAGGCACTATGCGCTGCCGGGCCGATATGGGGCCGGCCATTTCAACCGCCGCCGGGGAGTTGGTGCTCATGGGTCAAGCATAGAGTAATCAGGCGTACCGCGTTATCGCAGATACAGGTGCCGGCCGGACCCGCTTACTCGGGGAGATGGTAGGCAGGCGGCAGCTCGGTTTCGAGTTCCAGGTAGCGATCACGCAGCAAGGTCTGGCGACTCTCCATGGACATCTTCACACCGCGAATAAACACCTGGGTCGCGAATGTCGTGACCTCCAGTGGATCACCATCCCACACCACGATGTCTGCTTCCTTGCCGACTTCGATTGTGCAGCAGTTTGATTCCTGCCCGAAAATCTTCGCGGGATTCACAGTGATTGCACGTAATCCGGCCTCCCAGGGCAAACCATAAGCTACGGCAACCCCGGCCGACTGTGTGAGGTTGCGGGCATTGTGCGAATCACCAATGGCAAACGCGATCTGCACACCTGCCCGGTGCAAGCTGGCAGCATTCTCCAGGCGGGCGTTGATCGATTCAAAGCTGCCTGGCAGGTTGGCCAGCGGATTGATAATCACCGGCACCTCTGCCGCCGCAATCTTGTCGGCAATCATCCAGGCTTCGGCGCCACCGACAATGACCAGCCGTATCCCGGCATCATCTGCCAGCGACAGCAAAGCTTCGATGTCGCTCACGCGGCTGGCATAAGCTATGAGAGGCATCTTGCCTTCGATTACCGGCTGCATAGCTTCGAGGTCCAGGCGCGAGAGCGCGTATGCCCTGCGCTGACCGGCATCGAAGCTATCGCGATTCGCCTTGAAATCTTTGGCATCCTGCAAGGCTTCCCGCAACCGCAACATGGCGCCTGCGCGGGAGCCACCGGCGATGCCACTGCCTGCTTCGCCCAAAAAGGCAATCATCCCGGCCTGACGCTCGATGAGGTATTCGTCCACGCCACCCAGATGAATAATGGCTGCCTGGCCGACGATGACATTGCCGCCTTCGGCTGCATCAGGTACGACAAATGCACGGGTCACACCCTCTATGCGATTGATCGCGATCAGCGTCGAACGCGGGTTAACCGCATCCGCCACAGAAAAAGCAGGCCCGTAGCTGTTATTGAGTGCGTCATCGACGCTTTCTTCCACGCCGCTGATTTCTACAATCCCAAGGTAACTGATGGGGTCAAAAATACCCGGCGTCACCACCATACCCCTGGCATCGAGCACTTCAGCACCGCCCGGCACGGAGACATTCTTACCGACTGCGCTGATGCGACCGTCTTTGATCACGATTGTTGCGTTCTCGAGGCTGCCTGGCTGACCAAGCGTGTGGACGGTGGTGTTAGTGATTGCGAATGTCTCGGCGATTGCAACGCGAGTCACAAACAGACAGGCAACAAGAACCGGGAATACTGTAAAGTTCCGGGCCGTCATTGTGCACCTCCGTTACCTGCGCGCGTGCCAATTAGGAAATCGGAGACCGGTTGACGGGCGGGGTCCTCGCGGTCATACACCAAGGCGCCATCGATATACACCTGCATGGCCTTGGCATAGACGCTGAATGGGTTGCGATCCCACAACACGAAGTCCGCCATCTTGCCTTCTTCCAGCGTGCCGACCTGCTCGTCAATCCCGAGCGCCGTTGCGGCATTCCTGGTTATCCAGGCAATTGCCTGTTCCGGCGATGTCTCTATACCAACGCGGTTGCCCGCTGCCATGGCCTTGGCCGCTTCCTGGTTCAAGCGCTGAATGCCATAGGAAGAATCAGAATGCACGATGGCGCAGGCACCGGCCTTGTGCACCAGCGGAATGTTTTCGCGAACACCGTCGTAGGCTTCGATTTTAAAGCCCCACCAGTCGGCCCACATCGACGCGCAGGCACCATGCTCCGCCAACAGATCGCCAATCTTGTAGGCTTCCACCGCGTGGTGGAACGACGTCACCTTGTAGCCGAACTCCCTGGCGATATCCATCATGATGGCCATCTCGTCGGCGCGGTAACAGTGGTTGTGCACCAGTATCTCGCCACGCAAGACGCCGGCCAGTGTTTCAAGCTTGAGGTCGCGGGTCGGTGCCTCGCCGGTGCCATTACTGGCGGCCTCGAGCTTGTTGGCATAATCCTGCGCCGAGATCCAGGCGGCGCGATAGCCGGCGACATTGCCCATGCGCGTGCCGGGCGCAGTCTTTTTGTCCCGGCCATACACGCGTTTGGGGTTCTCACCGCAGGCCATCTTCAGGCCATAAGGTGCGCCGGGAAATTTCATGCCGGCAACCGTGCGCGAGGGCACATTTTTCACGGTAACTGAACGCCCGCCAATCAGGTTTGCCGAACCTGGCAGGATCTGCATGCTGGTGACACCACCCGCCAGTGCGGTGGCAAAGCCGGGATCCTGTGGCCAGATCGAATGCTCGGCCCAGACCTCGGCCGTTACCGGCGACGTTATCTCGTTGCCGTCCGAATGAGCCCATACACCCGGCGACGGATACACTCCGAGATGCGAATGCACGTCAATAATGCCGGGCGTGATCCACATTCCGGTGGCGTCGATTTCCCTGGCGCCGCGCGGCTTGCCGACACGGCTGCCCACATCTGTAATCCTGCCGTCCCTTATGGCAATGGCGCCTTCATCGATGCGCTCGCCTGTTCCGGTGAGAATAGTTACGTTCTCTATGAGCATAGGTTCCGCAGGCAATGCCTGGTATGTGGACGCATAAGGATCCACTGCTGCGTCGCCTGCCGGGCCGCCATCGCAGCCTGCGAGCATTGCAATTGTCATAGATAGGAGGGCCCAGCGGCCAACGGTAAAATCACTGCGTGTCATCGCAACTCCGTGCAGGAATAATCAGGGAACCGGCGATGCTAGCACGGCCTTCAGACGCGGGTGTATTCTCGCAGGCCCAGGGTTGACGGTTCCGGCAGACGATGAGAGCAGCTAAGTGGACAGCGCTGACAGTACTTCTGGGCGCGTTGGTGGCCTTTGCAGCCGTGCGCCGCGCGCCCCCGACCTCGCACGCCTCTATGCGCAGCAGCAAGACGCCGCCAGCGCGCTGACCAGCAACATCGAGTTTCAGAACAACCCGTTGCACGCGCTGCTCAGCATCGACCGCCGATCATAGCCTCATCACCGCAGTTCAGGCAGTGCTGTTGCCAGGCCATCGCGCAAGGTACTTGTTTATGTGATCCACCTCACACGCGTGCACCGGTGCCTCAGATATTATGTTGAACCCGTTAATGGCAATAATGCAGAAGGTCCAGTGGCAGAGCAGGAGCAGACAATTAACAGTGACCAGCAGGAAACGGACGAGGCGGCGTCAGTGCCGCCCGTGCTCAGCAAACGCGTACCCGACCAGGTGCCCCTGGATGTCGGCCAGCCAGGCGAGGGCGACGAGGCCAACCCGGAGTCGGTTTTCAAGTTCGATCTGTTTAAGCATCCGGCCTGCGTAGTTACCCTGCTGTTGTTGTCGGCACTCATTGCTTACAGCATTTCTGACTCGCTACCCATGGGCGAGACTTACGTGGCGGGCTTTCCCTATCGGCTGTTTGCCCTGGTGACTGCCGCTGTCGGCGGCATGGTCTGGCTGATCAACAATGCAGGAAAGGTACCGCCCGCAATTACAACCGGCCTTGCCCTGGTCGCCGCTGCGGTGGGTGCGGCAACAGCACACCCGGCTTTGCTGCGAGTCAATGCCGCGACGGACATCGCGCCGATGCAAGTGGTGGAATACGTGCGTGCTACAGACAATCACTTTGAGCCTGTGGCAGGAGACTGGCCGAGGATCAGTATGCCGGGCAAGGCACATTGGCTGGCAATGACAGGTGACGTACGGCGGATAATTCCTGTCCGGCGTGGCGGGCTGGGCTTTTACCAGGCCGATCTGACCGGCATCAGGTTTGAACTTGAGTTAAGCAGTGCTGGGGGCGGCTGATGTTCGCTGATGCCAATAAAAAAGCGACCGTGCAACCCACATGTTGCGACGGTCGCCTTATTATCAGCAGTTAAACTAACTGCTCGATACAGCCTCGCCAAGTTTGATTTGCAGCTTGGCGAGATTCTCACTCGGTGCGTCCAGTTCTTTCTCCAGGCGGATCGCTGATCGAAAGTCGCGCCTCGCGCCATCGATATCGCCAATCAGCGCGCGCACAACACCACGATTCGACAGCGCTATAGCCTGGTCGTGCCGGGTCATGGTCCTGCTTCTGCGCACCGCCCTGTCGCAGGCGGGTTTCGCCTCATCGGGCTTCTTGGCGTTCACGTAGGCAACGCATAAATTGTTGCTAAGGGAAAAACGAAATGTCAGCCTGTGCGTACCGCCCAGCTTCTGAATTGTCTTATCGTAATCGCCGGCCAGCAGCACATCACCCAGTGCTTTATTGCTGATCACCATCATGCGGTAGGCTTCCGAGGCAGATTCGGCCAGCGATGCCGATGATGCCAGGATTGCCAGTACGCCCAGGCCCAGTTGCATAGCTAAACTGCGACCACTTGCCCTCTCAAATTGCCTCATGTCCGGGGTCCCCTCTGTTGCTTAAATTCAATGCTGCTGGTTCAGATGCGCGAACCTTATCAGCAATCTGAGCAGAAGTCCGGGAGAAAATTAACAAATCTGAGCACAAGATGGATCGCTCAGGCACATATGCCGGGCACATCGGTGTATCGGGGTGTATCGGCTAGAATATTTGCATGACCCGCAGCATGACGAGGGCACGCCATGACCCAGACCAAGTATCCCAATGAATCTCCTGAATACCGGCAGGCGCGCGATGCCTTGCTGGAAGAAGAATATGCGCTCATCGCCAGGGTAAAGGCAGTCGCCGAGCAGCGCCGCCAGCTGCCGTTGGGTGGCAGGATCAGGGAAGACTACGTGTTCGTCGGGGCCAATGACGACACACTTGGCAAGGATATGCGTCTCTCGGAACTGTTTGGCGACAAGCAGACGCTGCTGATTTACAGCTACATGTTCGGGCCGAACTGGGACAAACCCTGCCTCTCATGTACGTCGCTGGTCGACGGCTTTGATCGCGCCGCGATCTCGGTGAGCAATGATGCCGCGTTCGCGGTGGTGACTGCCGCAAGTGCAGCGAAACTCCATGACTGGTCCACACGACGTGGCTGGCGCAACATCAGGCTGATATCGGCGGAAAAGACTGCTTACCTGCGTGATTACCAGAGCCAGACCGGCGATGACGATAAATCACTAATTCCCGCCATGCATGTGTTCACTAAACGCAACGGCGAAATTTATCATTTCTGGGGCACGGAAATGCAGGGCAACAGTATCGACATGGTCTGGGTCTACTGGAACCTGATGGACATGACGCCTGAGGGGCGCCCGGATCGCATGACGCCGCCCCAGGACTTTCGCTCCAAATTCCTGGAGCAGCACTACCTGCCGCAGGACCAGAGAAACTAAGAATCGATCAGACCTGTTTGCAGGGCAATGTTGCTGGTTTTTGCCATCCGCAGAGAACGTCCTCAGGCAGGCCGGGTGCGGCACCGCGGAACCCGGGCAAGGCTCAATTCCCTGCGGTAACCGGTCAGCTGGCAAACAAAGAATGACAGCGCTGTCAAATTGGATTAAAATAGTGGCATCGGGCGCCGCCAACGGCGTCCTCTAATAAGCATCTGTTTTAAGAAGAAAAACTCCCCGGCCAGGGCGCGCAGCACAGGCGGACCTTACTGCAAATCGGCGCTTGTCATTCGGGGGACAGCCAGGACACAAGATTGAGCACAGCCTTGCACAGCGACAGCCCGGTCCCCGACGCGTCAAACGGAGAATTCCTCGATTTTGACGGCGAACGGTTCTACGTGATCGACAACGTCGACCGCATGCCACCGTTCTTTATCAGTGTCGTGTCGAACTCCGATCACTGGCTTTTTGTATCTTCGACGGGTGGGCTGAGCGCTGGTCGTGTATCGCCAGATACGGCATTGTTTCCGTATATCACCGACGACAAGATTCACGAAAGCACGCTGCATACAGGGCCGCGTACTTTGCTGCGTGTGGGCCACACCGGGCGCTGGGAACATTGGGAGCCATTCAACCCGGAGCAGGATGGCAAGCGCCGGATCAGTCGCCGTCTCTACAAAAATGTCCTGGGCAACAAACTTTGTTTCGAGGAAATCAATCACGATCTCGGATTGGAGTTTCGCTATACATGGTCTGTCAGCGATGCCTATGGTTTCGTACGCAGCTGTGTGCTGACCAACCGGGGTACCACGTCGCAGAACGTGGAATTTCTGGACGGCTTACAAAATATTCTGCCGGCAGGAACGCCCAGGTTTACACAGACTAATTCCAGCAACCTGGTGGATGCCTACAAGTGGACCGAATTGGATGAACAGACGGGCCTCGCGCTGTTTACGCTGTACTCCGGAATTACCGACCGCGCCGAGCCCTGTGAGTCTTTGAAAGCCAACATCGCCTTCAGTCTGGGCCTGGAATCGCCAGTCACGCTGATTTCCTCTGAACAGATTATGGCTTTCAGGCGTGGCCAGGCGATCGAAACCGAGCGGCACAAACGTGGAATGCGCTGCGCTTTCATGGTCTCTCAGCAGATTGAATTGGCGCCGGGCGCTGCCAGGAGCTGGCAAATCGTAACTAACACCGAGCTTGGTCAGGCAAGCGTGGTGGCGTTGCGCCGGGAATTGCGCGAGCCGTCGCGGCTAGCCGACGCGATCAACGAATCGGTTGTCGATGGCTCCGATCAGCTGGCCAGGATAATGGCGATGAATGATGGCCTGCAGCTGACGGCGGAAGAAAACGTCACGGTACATCATTACGCCAATGTAATGTTCAATGTACTGAGGGGCGGCTACTTTCCCGACCACTACTGGGTGAACACGGAGGATTTCAAAAAGACCGTCGCTCACTTCAATGTGCAGGCTGCAGGCCGCAACGAGCAACTGCTGAATGACCTGCCGGCGAAAATCCGATTCTCAGAGTTGCTTGAGCGAGTGAAGTCAAGTGGTGACCATCAGCTTGCACGGCTGTGTCATGAGTATCTGCCGATCACATTCGGTCGCAGGCATGGCGATCCGAGCCGCCCCTGGAATCAGTTTGCTATCCGCCTCAAGGACCGGTACGGGCGACCGCTGTACTGGTATGAGGGTAACTGGCGCGACATTTTTCAGAACTGGGAGGCGCTTGCTCTGAGCTATCCGGAGTTCGCCGAGAACATGATCGCGAAGTTCGTTAATGCCTCCACCATGGACGGCTACAACCCTTATCGAATCACCAAGGCCGGCATCGATTGGGAAGTCGAAGATCCGGAAGACCCGTGGAGTTATATCGGCTACTGGGGCGATCACCAGATCATCTACCTGCAGAAGCTGCTGGAACATACCCGGCATTTTCATCCGCGCAGGCTTGGCGAACTTCTGCAGGAACCGGTATTCGCATATGCCAACGTGCCTTACAGGATTCGGCCATTTACGGCCTTGTTGGAGAATCCGAAGAGCACCGTGGTCTATGACGACAAGCTCGCAGAGCGAATCGATCGTCGCGTCGCAGAAATGGGTGCCGATGGCAAGCTGGTCCTGGATCGGAGTGGTGAGGTCTACCAGGTCACGCTGCTCGAAAAACTGCTGGTACCGCTGTTAAGCAAACTGGGCAACCTGGTCGTTGACGGCGGCATCTGGATGAACACGCAGCGCCCCGAGTGGAACGATGCCAACAATGCGATTGTCGGTCAGGGCCTTTCGATGGTGACCTTGTACTACTTGCGCCGCTATGTGCGATTTCTCACTGAGTTACTGAATACGGCAGGCGAGGCCATTGAATTGTCACTCGAGGTCAGCGAATGGCTGACTAACAGCGCAGCGACCCTGCGGGACTTTAGTGCTGTGCTCGAAGCCGGGGCTATCGATGGCGCGCGACGTCTCGAGCTGCTGACCCGGCTCGGTGAAGCAGCCAGCGAGTATCGTGAGCAGATATATGGCGCTAATGGAATGCGCGGCAAGCAGCAGCTGCCCACCGAGGCAGTCAGCAACCTGCTGCGTGACGTACTTGCAACTGTAGACTACAGCCTGGCCCATAACCGGCGTGAAGACGGTCTCTACCACGCTTACAATTTGCTGAACCGGGGCCCGGATGGCATTGAGATTGCCACTTTGTATCCGATGCTGGAGGGCCAGGTATCGGTACTCAGCGCCGGCGCATTGGATGCTGCAGAAGCCATTGCCGTTGTTGAGGCGTTGTTCGAGAGCGATATTTATCGCGCCGATCAGAAGAGCTTCATGCTTTATCCGGATCGTCCGCTCAAATCCTTCCTGCAAAAGAATATTGTGCCGTCGCATGAGATCGATTCCATCCCTTTGCTGCGCAGGCTCGTCGAAGACGGTAATGAGCAAATAATCATCAAAGACGCCGATGGCTGCTGCCGGTTCAGCGCCGAGTTTCGCAATGCTGGTGATCTGGATGCGGAACTGGACGCTATCGCTGACCGCTACGGTCGCGAGGTCAGCGACGCGCGCGCGCCATTACACCGGCTGTTCGAAGAGGTCTTCGACCACCGTGCCTTTACGGGGCGCTCCGGCACGATGTTCGGGTTCGAGGGTCTGGGCTGCATTTACTGGCACATGGTTTCCAAATTGCTGCTGGCGGTGCAGGAAAATTTCTTTGCCGCCAGTGACCGCGGTGACGATCCCGTCCTGACTACCGCGCTAGGCCGGCTGTATTATCAGGTTCGTGCCGGTCTTGGTTTTAACAAGACACCTGCCAAATACGGTGCGTTTCCGACTGATCCTTACTCACATACACCGCGCGAGGGTGGGGCACGACAGCCCGGCATGACCGGACAAGTCAAGGAAGAAATCCTGGCGCGGTTCGGCGAGCTTGGTGTCCGTGTAAGCGATGGCGTTGTGCGCTTCGACCCGGGGCTGCTGCGTGGCCAGGAGTTTATCGCCGACCCGCAGCCCTTCCGCTATCTCGATGTGGAGGGCAACTGGCAGACCTTGATGGTACCTGCCGGGGGCCTTGCATTTACCTGGTGCCAGGTACCCGTCATTTATCAGCTGATTGACGAGGGTCGTCCCTCGGTCACGGTGACCCAGGTTGACGGCAGTCAGGAACGCGGCAACGACCACACGCTCAGTAAGGAAGCCAGGACAGCACTGTTTCGACGGGACGGCAAGGTTCGCCAGCTGACCGTCACTTTTGACCGGCAAGCGCTGCTTGAGCAGTAGCCGCTGGCAAGGATTTTCGATGTCAAACTTATATCAAAGAAAACTCTCCCTTACCGGCATTCGTACAGCGGGCTTGTCGGCCGCCGACCTCCGCGAGCTCGTCAGGTCAATCCTCGATGCGGGCATCCATGGCATCTCGTTCAGCCCCTACATCGCAGGACAGGGCCCTGGTACGCAGTTAACGGAATCCCAGATTCGCAAGCGGCTGTCGATCATCCGGCCTTATGTTCGCTGGATTCGCACGTTTTCATGCACCGATGGCAATGAGCTGACGCCGGCGATCGCAAAAGAGTCCGGGCTCAAAACCATGGTTGGCGTGTGGCTGGGAGACAACATAGAGCAGAACGAGCTCGAAATGGCCAACGCCATAGAGATCGCCAACGCGGGTCATGCCGACATTCTGGGCGTCGGTAACGAAGTGCTGCTTCGTGGCGACCTGAGTGAAGATGAACTGATCGCATGCATCCACAAGGTCAAGGATGCAGTGCCCGCCGGGATCGATGTCGGTTACGTTGATGCTTACTTCGAGTTCGAGCAGCACTCTCGGGTAAGCGAGGCCTGCGACGTCATTCTGGCCAATTGTTATCCATTCTGGGAGGGGTGCCCGGCCGCACATGCCTTGCTTTATATGAAGGAAATGTACCGCCGGGCAGTGCACGCGGCGAACGGCAAAAAGGTGATTATCAGCGAAACCGGCTGGCCGAACATCGGCACACCGACCGATGGCGCAGTCCCGTCCTTCGAAAATGCGATCAAGTATTTTGTGGATACCTGTCGCTGGGCAGAAGAGGACAATATCGAAGTAATCTATTTCGCGGCCTTTGACGAAGCCTGGAAAGTCGACAAAGAGGGCGACGTGGGGGCTTACTGGGGTTTGTGGGACGTGGACGGCAATCCAAAGTATGTTTGAGTCACTTACGGCGCGTGCCAGGGAGAGGCTTGGCCGGCGACTCGAATGGGGCAACGCCATCTGCTACTCGGGGTATCGCGAGGGCCAGAATCCCGGCCAGCAGGTCTATCCGTCGTACGAGGAGATTCGCGAGGATCTGCTGATACTTGCCAAACACTGGAAGTATCTGCGGCTGTATGACTGCAGCCCTCATGCCAGTACGGTACTCAAGGTGATCCAGGATGAACGGCTCGACCTGCAGGTTATGCTGGGTCTCGATCTGGCGGCAGAGATGAGCAATCCACATTGCCCATGGGGTGCAGAATTCAGCGACGAAGAGCTGGCAGAGTATAAACGCCATAACCAGAATGAAATTCGCCGTCTGATTGCGTTGGCCGATGACTACCATGACATTGTGTTTGCGGCGTCAATCGGCAATGAGGCCAGCGTCGAGTGGACTGACCACATGGTGCCAGTAGACAATCTGGCAGCCTACGCACAAGCCCTGCAACAGGAGATCAGGCAGCCGGTGACGTTTTGCGAGAACTACGTGCCGTGGACCTATAAACTGGAGCCGCTGGCCGAAGTGCTGGACTTTCTGGCGGTGCATACTTATCCCGCCTGGGAATACAGATCCATCGACGATGCACTGGAGTACACCAAACAAAACTATCATTCGGTGGCGGATCACTATCCAGGTAAACCGGTCATCATCACCGAGGCGGGGTGGACGACGGCCGCCAACGGGCGGGGCATCGATCCGCACAACGCGTCCGAAGAGTTGCAGGCCAGCTATTATCAGCAGTTGATGGAGTGGGTAACGAAGGAGCAAATCCTGACGTTCGTTTTCGAAGCGTTCGATGAGCCCTGGAAAGGTTCCCCGGATCCACTCGAGCCCGAAAAACACTGGGGCCTGTTCGATGTTGCGCGCAGACCGAAACTCGCGATGCAAGACGTGTATCCCGAGTTGGCCAGCACCTGATTGAAGGCGCAATTAAGTAGCCGCTGGACCTGATAACTGCAGCGCCAAAGACATCTACAGGGAACCTCGAGAATGCCCAGAGCCACAATCAACAAAGTCGCCGAGCTCGCCGGTGTTTCTATAAAAACTGTCTCGCGAGTCGTCAATAATGAGCCTAATGTGCGGCAGTCCACCCGTGACATGGTTAACAAGGCGATTGCCGAACTCAACTACCGTCCGAACCTGTCGGCCCGCAGTCTGGCGAGTCATAGATCTCATCTGATCGGTCTGGTCTACGATGACCCGAGCGTGTATGTGGCACCCAGTGCCGGCTATATTTTTGCCCTGCAACAGGGCACGCTCAACGCGTGCAGAACCGCCAACTATGAGTTGCTGATTCATCCCTGCAACTATCGAAACAAGAATGTAGGTCGCGAGCTCCAGTCCCTGATCGAACAAGCGCGATTGGATGGTTTGGTTCTGGCGGCGCCGCTGTCAAATATGCCCAGGATTGTTGATGCAATTGCCGAAACCCACACTCCGGTGGTGCGTCTGTCTCCGGGCCACCAGGTGAGCAACGAATATTCGGTCGGCACGGATGACCGGCAGTCAAGTTGCAAGATGGTCGGCCACCTGGCCTCCCTGGGTCATCGGCGGATCGCGTTTATCAGCGGCCATCGGAGTCATGAAGCAGTAGGTAACCGCTTGCAGGGATACCGGGACGGCCTTAGGGAAAACAAGTTGCCATATGAAGATGAACTGGTGGTCGCAGGGGATAATTCGCTGGCATCCGGTGAGGCCGCTGCCGAGGAATTGCTTGCCCTGGAAAAGCCACCGACGGCGATATTTGCGGCCAACGATGATATGGCCGCAGGCGTTATCCGCGTTGCTCACCGCATGGGTGTGGAGGTGCCCAAAGCGCTTTCCGTTGCCGGTTTTGACGATAGTTCGCTGGCGCTGCAGATTTATCCGTCGCTCACAACGATCAAACAACCCCTTTCTGCGATGGGCGAGCGTGCCGCACTGGCGCTGATGGGCAAGTCCAGCGTGTCAAACGGGCTGGAGATTATTCCTTCGACTATGATGGTCCGCGAATCGACCGCAGCCGCGCCCGCATAGCGTGGCTCAGCGAATGTAGCGAATGCTGTCCAGGTAAATTGTTACCGGTGCCCCTTGCCCGGGAATAGTAACCACGAAACCGGTCTTGATATTTGACAGATCAATGTGAGTGAGCGGAACACGGAATCGCTGCCAGTCCTGGGTAAGCGTAATGCCTTCGATTTTGGCAGTACCCGAATCCGGGTACGCATGTTCCTGACCCAGCAAACCAACGCCAAAACTGACTCTTTCTCCGCCGTGTTCACCGCGCGCCCACAGTTCCAGTGCACTGGCGCCGTTCAGGTCATAGCCACCCGGTTTTTTTCCCCAGTCGTTTGGCGGATGTTGCCAGGCTATTCCCGCCCACTCCGACTTGCCGCTGTAGCGCAAGCGTATGGCGGCGCTGCCCTCGTGGGTATTTTTCTTGTAACGGGCATTCATCTTCAAGCGCCTGGAATTGCCCATCCAGCCCGAGGGGGCCCATGGCATGCCCTTGACACCGTCTTCGTACACGGAGATCGGCAGCAGCGCGGCGTTCTTTCCTGTCCGCTTGCCGACCTTGTTGGCTGACGCAGCATCCAGTACTCGCAGCGGAATGTTGGCCGTGGCGGCGTTGCCTGCGTCATCGAAAGCATACTGGAACAAGCGATATGCCCCTGGCTTTTCCGGTAAACGAACCCGTGCATGCCCGACACCAGACTCGATAATGGCGTCTTCAATGTCAGGCATCGTTGGGCGCAGATCCCCGCCGGTTCCGTAGTCACCTGATTCGGGCCTGAGCGCCCAGCGCGCCCGCAGCGCCCCGCCCTCGGGATCTTTGACCGTCGCCCGCACGCTCACAATGCTGCCCGGCGCTAGCGAAGTTGGCCCCTCTGCAACCAGCGGCTGGTTGAAGGGCGCCAGGTTCTCGGGTTTTTTGCCCGACCACAATTCGGACATGACGTCGATTGCTGCCGTGCGCGAGCCATCCTGGAGGAACATCCCGAACCAGGTCGCTGTGCCTTCCATTTTGTGACCCCAGAGAAAGGCGTAACCGCCAAGAAAAAGGTCCGGTACTTCCTGCAAGGCTTGCTCGTAAACCTGACGATAAAACTTTGCTTTCTCGGTACTCGTCTGTTCGTATGGCGCACCCCAGTCTGTCGTAGGCATCTCCCAGGGGCCGACCGGTCCGAATTCCGTCAGCACAATAGGTTTCCTGGCTTTACCGGCACGTAGGCGCTCCGGTACAACCACGGCGCCGCCGTAGGCATTGATGCCATGTATGTCGACGGCCGGCGATTTTCGATGTATGTAGTCGATGCGCTGCCCGTGTATGAAAGCCGTGACAACCATGGTCGGATGGTTGGGGTCCAGTTCCTTGACCAGAGCTGCCGCATCATTAATCGCTGCCCAAACGCGCGGAGAAGTCTCGTCATCGAAGCCTTCCGCTTCATTGCCCACGCCCCACAGAAGCAGGGCCGGGTGATCCTTGTAGCGCAAAACAATTTCGCGCACTTCATCGAGCTGGTTTTTGACTTGCTGGGGATCGCTGTAATCAAAGCCGTGACGTTCGTGGCCCAGCCAGATGCCCGCGGTAACCGTCATGCCAAGTGCATGTGCCCGGTCAAGCACCTCCCCGGGATCACCGCCCCAGGTGCGCACAGAATTGCCGCCCGCAGCGGCCAGTGCTTCCAGCGAGCCGTCGCCGCCGGCTCCGCGGATAAAATAAGGTTCGCCGCCGCGATAGAGTTGCCAGCCGGAATCGGACTTGCGGAGTTCAACGGGTATCGGCTCTGCGTGGGCCGCGGCGTGAAGAAATAAGAACCCCGCAATCAGCAAGGCCCTCGTGCAGTGGTCATGCATCTTGCATGCCCTCTTTATTCTAGAAGGGGCGATTACACTTATCAGGAAAGGACGGCACCGTCAATTTACCGTACAAGAATCATTGCCTTAGCCCGGCAAGCCCGGCCGATTACATTACCCGGCGCGTGAATGCCAGGTTTGCCCTCAGCGGGCGTTACACCGTCCGGGCGCAAAGTAGCGTGCGAGCCAGGACTCGAGCTCACGAGAACGGTTGCGGCGGCCTTCGCTGTCGCCGGCACCGGTGCCTGGGCCAAGGCGGTGATCCCAGGCGTCGTTGATCCGGGTGTTATCGATGGCCGGAACGAAAGTGAAAGACGCCATCGTCGTAATCCCGCCCAGGCTCACCGCGTAGCGGTCGCTCTTGGGTGTGCTCTGCCGTTTCATGGTCCGATCCCCGTTGCAAAAACTCTTCCTTGAAATTGCCCGGGTCGGCTGCTGGTCGACCCGCCATAACAAGCTAGGCCAGTCACACCCTGTTCACAAACGAAGAAAACTCAGTAGAAGGATGAGAAAAAATCAACCTGGATCGGTAAAGGTGTCGAGGATCCAGTCTCGCAACAGCACCACATCAGGGTCATCGGCCCGATCCTCGGCAACGAGCAGGTAATAGCTCTCTTCGGCGACCAGCGGCTTGTTAAACAGCGAGACGATGCTGCCTTGCTTGAACCACAGGTCAGCGATGGGCACTGGCATCAGCGCGGCACCGATGCCGCGCTCGCAGGCCCGGACCACGGCGATCATCGAATCCAGGCGCGTAACCTTGCTGTTTGCGGGGAGCGTGATGCCGGTGGCTTTCGACCAGTTTTCCCAGGCTTTGGGAAACGTGTCGTAAACGAGCAACGGAAAGTCGCTGGTAACGCGACGCTTGCGAACAGTCAGCTTGTTTTTGAAATCGGGCGAGCCGGCCGGCATCAACCGAAGCGGAAACAGCTGAAACGACTCTATATTCGGTGGCGCCTTGCGAAATAGCCGGATCGACAAGTCAGCATCCGCTGGTAAAGTCTCGGCACTCTCGTCACTGGTCCCCACCTTGATTTCGATAACCGGGTGTTGGTCGGAAAATTCGCTAAGCCGGGGGACGAAGTATTCGCTGGCAAAGAACGGTTGCACTGACATACGGATAGAGCGGCGCGGTGCGGTGCCCTTGATGCCCGCGACAACCTCGTCGAGCCGCTCGATCAGAGGACCGGCTTCCTGATACAAGTTTCGGCCCACCTCGGTCAGGCGCAGTTCGCGGCTGTTGCGATCGAAAAGCAGCTCGTCGAGTTCCTCTTCCAGACCCTTGATCTGATGGCTCACCGCCGACGCAGTAATGAAAAGTTCATCGGCGGCAAGGGTGAAGCTTTCATGCCGTGCGGCCACGCAAAAGGTGCGCAGCTTACGCAGCGATGTATTGGGCTTTCTGGGCATCCTTACTGGCGTGCGACCACGCGAAAACGGGTGCCCAGCCGGGCCAGGGAGCTGCCGCCAATCCAGGCGTGGAACTCCCCGGGTTCGGTGTTGAGGCGCATTTTGCGATCATAAAAAGCAAGGTCGTCGGTCGTCAGGTTAAAGCTGACCCGAATGGTCTGGCCGGGATCGAAGCGCATGCGACGAAAGTCGATGAGCTCTCGAACAGGCCGGGTGACGCTGCCAACCAGATCGCGCACATAAAGTTGCACGACTTCGTCGGCCGCCCTTGCACCGGTATTTGTGACCTCGGCGCTCAGCACCAGTGAGCCACCCGGTTCTATTTCGGCCGCGCTGATCTCAATGTTCTCGTAATTAAAGCTCGCATAGGACAGGCCATGACCGAAGGCGAACAAGGGCCGGTAGTCAGTGTCCAGATGAAACGCGGTCATACCGGTCGACAGCTGTGGTGCGTTGGCATCGATGTCATCGATGTGCACAACGGTTTCGGGCGACGGCGGCTTACCGGTGTTTTTGTGGTTGTAGTAAAGCGGGATCTGTCCAACCATGCGGGGGAAGGTCGTTGGCAGCTTGCCCGATGGCGACTCGACACCAAACAGCAAGTCTGCAATTGCGGGCCCACTCATTGTGCCGGGGTGCCACGCAAAGAGTATGGCATCCACGTTATCAACGATATTGCTCAGGGTCAGAGGTCGCCCGGCCATGATCACGGCCACCACCGGTTTGCCGGTCGCCCTGATACGCCGCACCAGTTCTGCCTGTTCGCCGGGCAAGCCGATGTCAGCGCGCGAGTGCGCTTCGCCTGAGAGAATCGACTCCTCGCCAAGAAACAGCACCGTCACGTCAGCCTGGGCTGCCTGAACCACGGCATCTGCGAATGCACTGGTGTCCCGGCTGCGCGACGTTGCCATTGCCGGCAAGTGACGGATCTGCACAGCGTCGCCGACCAGTGCGCCGAGCGCCTGCAACGGTGTCACGCTCAGCCCGGGATCGCCGTCGAAAATCCATGTGCCCAATTGTTCGTAGCCGGCATCGGCCAGCGGGCCGATAAGCGCAATGGTGCTCAATTTGTCGGCGGACAAAGGCAGCAGAGCATGGTCGTTCTTCAGCATCACGACGCTTTGAAGTGCCGCCTGGCGCGCCGTTTGCAGCGCGTCTTCGTCGCCAGGCGGTGGGAACAGCGAGGGATCGGTGTAGGGATTGTCAAACAGCCCCAGGCGAAACTTCGCGCGCAGTATGCGCGTGACTGCGGTATCGATCACGCGCACGTCAAGCTCGCCCTTATCCACCAGATCTTCGAGGCTGCTCAGGTAGGCATCGCCATGCATCTCCATGTCGACGCCTGCGCTTGCCGCTTCGAAAGCCGATTCGCGATCGTTTGCGGTGAGTCCATGGATGCTCAGTTGGCGCACCGAGTCCCAGTCGCTCACGACCAGGCCCTGGAATGCCCACTCGTTTCTGAGGATATCTCTCAGCAGAAAAGCGTTGGCGGTAGCAGGCACGCCGTCGAGATCGCAGAACGATGTCATGAGCGACACGACACCGGCATCGACGGCAGCTTTAAACGGGCGCAGATATATATTGCGAAGTTCGTTTTCGGGGATATTGGTGGTGGCGTAATCGCGGCCACTTTCTGCCGCGCCGTAGCCGGCGAAATGCTTGGCGCAAGCTGCAATGGCGCCCGGTGCCGCAAGGCCCTCTCCCTGGTAGCCTCTGATCATCGCGGCACCCAGTTCGCTGGCAAGTTTCGGGTCTTCGCCCAGGCTCTCGGCGATGCGTCCCCAGCGCGGGTCCCTGGCAATATCGATCATCGGCGAGAAAGCCCAGTTGACGCCCGCGGCTGCGGCCTCTCGCGCCGCCACGCGTGCACATCTGGTGACGAGATCGGGATTCCAGGTGGCCGCCTGGCCAAGCGGGATCGGCATGACTGTCTTGAAGCCGTGAATGACATCGCGTCCGACCAGCAGCGGGATACCGAGGCGGGACTCTTCCATTGCGATGCGCTGCAGTTCGTTGACGGTCTCCACGTTGACCTCGTTAAGCACCGCCCCCACCCGGCCACTACGAATCGCATCGGCGAGGTAGTCGTGGATGTAACTTTCGCCCGCGTTCATCTGGCTCATCTGGCCGATCTTTTCGGCCAGCGTCATCTGACCAAGCAGGGCAGCAATCGGCTCGTCATTCGGGACCGGGCGTAGTGGAGACATATCGGTGGGGTTGCTCATGCGTCTGCGGACAAAACGGTTGCATTACCGCCAAACAATTACTGCGGTGCGGCGCGCCCGTTTTGTCACCATACCGGGACCGGCCCGGAATCTGGGTGGCAAATTAATCACATTATTAATATCAGCGCACGCAAAGAATTATGGTCTCGATTTGACAGCGTTGTCAATTCTGTTCACGATGATCATAACCGGCAATAAACAAATTCCATAGCAGACAATAATAATGAGCGGACACGTACATTACGCAACCGCCCCTGAAGATCGCATTCCGTTTCACCTGAAGGTCGTATACGGGTTTGGGGCGTTCGTGAATAACACGCTGGCGGCTGCCGTTGGTGGGATGATCATCGTCTTGAATCTGGGCCTGGGATTGAGCCCGGCGCTCGTGGGTTTGCTCGGTGCACTGCCCCGACTGACCGATGCGCTCACCGACCCGCTCATGGGATACCTCTCGGATAACACCAGGTCACGTTGGGGACGTCGCCGGCCGTATATCTTCGTTGGCGCGATCGCGGCGGGACTCGTCTACGCGCTGCTCTGGCAGCTGCCGGCCGAGAAAAGCACGACATTCTACTTCACGTATTTCCTGGTAGGCTCGCTGATCTTCTATCTCGCTTACACCGTTTATGCTACGCCCTGGGTAGCACTCGGCTACGAACTCACGCCTGATTATCACGAGCGCACGCGCCTGATGGGCGTGCAGAATTTCATTGGCAGCACGGCTTACATGATTTCGCCTTATTTTCTGGCAATCATGTACCTGCCCATGTTTGGTGACGTGGTTACGGGTGCCAAATATCTCGCTATCATTATTGCAGTTGTTGTCATTGGTCTGGGCATTCTCCCGGCGATATTCCTTCGCGAGCGTTTCAAGGATATGGCCGTGGATCAGTCACTGGCAGCAGATGGTGAGATCACGGGGAGAGGCAGCGCGGCGTGGCAGACCATCAAAAACTTCTTCCGTGGTTTCGCCATCACGATCAAGTTCAAGCCGTTTCTCCTGCTCTGCATAGCCACGTTTCTGGTGTTCAATGGTTTCATCCTGATCGCTTCGTTTCAGCCCTATGTCATCATTTATTACGTATTCGGGGGCGATCAGGAGGCAGGCTCGGTATTTGTTGGCCACTCAGGCTTGATCCAGGGCATCGCCGCGCTGTTTGTGATCGTATTCGTGACCTGGCTGGCCACCAAAGTAGGCAAGCGCCGGGCGTTTTATGTGTCCACTGGCATATCCATGATTGGATATGCGCTCAAGTGGGTCTGTTACACGCCGGACAATCCCTATTTGCTGCTGGTTCCCGCACCACTGATGGCCTTTGGTCTCGCGGGCCTGTTTACACTGATGCCCTCAATGATCTGCGACGTGGTGGACATGGACGAGCTCAATACCCATGAGCGCCGTGAGGGTATGTATGGGTCTATTTTCTGGTGGGTGGTAAAGCTCGGCCAGTCGGTGGCGATATTCGGTGGCGGGGTACTGCTGGTCTGGACCGGCTTCGATGTGGAGTTCGGCGGCGACCAACTGCCCGAAGCCATCTGGCTAATGCGTGCCTGTGATGCCTTTATTCCGGCGGCGGCATCGGGCATCGCGATCTGGATCGTGGCCAGTTACAAGATCACCGAAGAAAAAGCCCACGAAGTGCGCCTGCAGCTCGAAGCGCGCCGCCAGCCGGCGGAGCCTGCCGCACTCTAGCCCGAAAGATCCCAGAAGGCGGTCAGATTTATTTTTTGGTTTTCAACCGCAGGCGAATTAAACGGGGTCGGAAAAATAAATCTGCCCCCTTTTTGGCTACTATTAGAGGATGACTAACGCGCAAATAACCGGCTGGGGTAAGTGTCTGCCACCGGCGGTACTCACCAATGATGACCTGGCCAAGGTAACCGATACCTCCGATGAGTGGATTGTCGCGCGCACCGGGATTCACGAACGCCGCATCTCGCACGTGGGAACCTGTGAGCTGGGTCGCGTAGCCTCAGAGCGCGCCCTGGCCGGCGCTGGTCGTACCGCCGAAGAAGTTAATCTCATTATTTTTGCCAGCGCGACCCCCGACCTGCTGGTGCCGAACACCGCGTCGCGCCTGCAGCTGGAGCTGGGCAACAACCGGGCCGCAGCTTTCGATCTCAACTCCGGCTGCACCGGTTTTGTCTATGGGCAGAAGATAGCCAGCGATCATTTACGGCAACACCCGGATGATGTTGTGCTGCTGGTCGGCTCGGAACGCCTCACCTGGTATCTCGACTGGACCCAGCGCGAGCACGCAGTGTTGTTCGGCGATGGCGCCGGCGCGGCCGTATTGGAGGCCGATGGCTCCGGGGCCGGCGTATTGTGCTCGAGCATCGGTTGCGAGCCGGCAGCCGG
>JBFGOQ010000006.1:0-65801 GCA_041565075.1 Gammaproteobacteria bacterium | reverse complement strand
GTAAAGCCATAAGCAAAACCCGCCTGGCGGCGGGTTTCTACATTGGCTGGGGGACCCATCACGCACGATGCACTCAATCAGACGCTGACGTTCCTCGCGTGATGGCAGGCATACCCGGACCAGACCGGACACCTCTTGACCGACTCACAAAAAAACCCGCCTGGCGGCGGGTTTCTACATTGGCTGGGGGACCAGGATTCGAACCTGGGTTGACGGAGTCAGAGTCCGTAGTCCTACCGCTAGACGATCCCCCAATACAGCGCTCGTCGGCGGCGTGCGCAAATTAGCGCTTGGAGAACTGTTTCGCCCGGCGCGCTTTCGCGAGCCCTACCTTCTTGCGCTCCACCTCACGCGCATCACGAGTCACAAACCCTGCTTTGCGTAACGGCCGCCGGAGATTTTCATCATACTCCATCAGGGCCCGCGTAAGTCCGTGGCGAATAGCACCGGCCTGGCCTGTTGTACCACCGCCCGTAACCGTTACGGTGACATCAAAGTTCTTTTCAAGGTCGGCAAGCTGCAGTGGCTGACGAACAATCATCCGTGCCGTCTTACGGCCGAAGAACTCATCCAGTGGGCGATCATTAACCGTGATGCCGCCCTTGCCACTGCGAAGGTAAACTCGGGCCGTGGAGGACTTGCGCCGGCCGGTTCCGTAATAAATGTTCTCTGTCATTTCTATATACCAGGTAAAGTCAGCGCTCAGACACTGATTTCCAACGGCTGCGGCTGCTGCGCCGCATGCTCATGATCGGGACCAGGGTAGACACGCAATTTTCTGAACATTGCCCTGCCCAGCGAATTTTTTGGCAGCATGCCCTTTACCGCAGATTCCAATGCTCGCTCCGGATGCTCCTGCAGCAATTTTTCCAGGTTAGTAGACTTCAGGTTGCCAATGTAGCCCGTGTGCTTAAAGTACATCTTGTCTTGCAATTTGTTGCCGGTCACACGGATCTTTTCGGCGTTAACGACAACAATGTAGTCGCCGGTATCGACGTGCGGCGTAAATTCAGGCTTGTGCTTGCCTCGTAAACGACGCGCAAGCTCAGTCGCCAGCCGACCCAGGGTCTGGCCGGACGCATCGACGACAAACCAGTCGCGCCTGACTTCGCCTGCCTTGGCCGAAAAGGTCTTCATTATCCCGTGCTCCGAAAAACAGTGCGCAAGTGCGCGAAAAGCCGGCCATTCTACTGAAGGGCTGCGGGCAATGCAATGATGGAGGGGGCCGTGAATCCATGGATTGGGGCGCCCGGAATGGATTGATTTATTTATAACTATCAGCCACCTGGCGCATTCAGATCATGAGCCGCGCGACCGGGCGGCCGCCTACGATATGCTCCTCGATGAGTTCGTCGATATCCTCCTTGTCCACATAGGTATACCAGGTGCCTTCGGGATAAATCACGACCACCGGTCCCTCTTCGCAACGATCGAGGCAACCCGCACTGTTAATACGGACGCCCCCCGGCCCCGCAAGGCCCATTTTCTTGATTTTCAGTTTGGCGTAAGCACGCATGCGAGAGGCACCACAGTTCTCGCAACTGGAGCGCCGCTCCCCCTCGCGTTTGTTGGTGCAGAAAAACACATGCCGCTTGTAGTAACTCATACCGCACCGCCCTCGCCAGTCCCAGGAGCCATAGCCGCCAGTGTGCCGCCACCTCACGGCAGCGGCAAGCCGGATCAGAAGGCGTATTCGAGATTAAGAGCGGTAAACGTGTCGGTCTTGTCCCGCCCCACCGGGACATCGCTGTTGTTCTTGATCGTATAGCTGATGCTGAGCGCCAGCGACTCCAGCAGTTTGGCGGTGACCGCAGAAATGGATTCGATATAGGTATTTCCTGAGCCACTTTCGACCGTCAGCAACTGGCTGAACTCTGCGGTTTCACTGAATTTCCACAGGTAGTCAGCACCTGCCCTGCCAATCAGGCCGGTTTCCCTGGTTCCGTCGAACAGATCTGATTGCTTCGCGCCAATACCCAGTTCGACATTGAGTACCTGGGTTGGGGAATTCAGCAGGCGGCGGCCATAACCTACAGCTTCGGACATCTGTTCGGCATAGCCGCCAAATCGGTCTTTTTCCCAGTTAACCAGGCCAAAAACGTAGTCATGCTCAGTAAAGTCATACTTGCTCTTGAAACCCGCCTGATAGCGCTCAGCCGTAGTGACTTCGTTGCTTACGTTGCCGATTGCCTGGGCAGTGAACTGGTGGTGCCAGGAATCGAGATCGTAAGACAGTCTGAACAGGGCATTGAGACTGGTATTGTCGCTATTTCCCGAAGTAGCCAGGTAACCCAGACCGGCTTTACCCGACCAGGGGCCACCATCGTCCGCGGCATACACGCCCTGCCCAAACATTGGCAGGGCCAGGCTGATCAGAATCACGCTTTTGAAAAAATTTGAATTCACGGAAAATTCCTCCCGATTTTGCTGCACAAAAAATGCCTGTCAACGACTCGCGTTCCCTGCGTTCGTGCCAGGCTCTTTATCTGACTCAGCTTGCTATTATACGAAACATGGCAAATTACCTGGCCTGCTTGCCACGACCTCAATTGCAAACATTAGAAACAAAGCAAACGGAAATATTTCCGCTTGAGCTGGCTGATCGCTGCGTCAAGTGCGGATTGTGCCTGCCGCATTGCCCGACCTATGGGTTGGCCAGAAATGAAGGCGACTCGCCTCGCGGTCGGATCTCGCTCATGCAGGGGCTGGCAAGGGGGCAGCTCCCGGTGTCCGAAGCGCTGCTGACACACCTGGACACCTGCCTCGCCTGCCGAAGCTGCGAACGTGTCTGCCCCGCCACCGTGCCTTATGGACAACTGATCGATGCGGTGCGGGCGGACCTCACTGGTCGCGGTGCAGATCGACCCGTGACAGCGCGGCTCCTGGCAGCCGTACTAAGCCGGCCAGGGCTGATGGGAGTCCTTGTTCGTATTTTAAATCTTGCGAGGTGGACCGGGCTTGTCGCACTGCTCGCGCAACGTGGTCCCCAACGGATTGCGCGCATAGCGCAGATGATCCCGCTGACATTGCCTCGCTGGCAGCAGCGGCCTGCGAATGCAGTTACCGAGCCAGGCGAAGCCGTCAGCCTGTTTACCGGCTGTATGCTGCCACACCTGGATAGCCGGACGCTCGGTGACGCCGTTGCAGTATTGCAGGCCATGGGGCTGCAAGTTCAGGCAGAGAAGGCTCAGCGATGCTGTGGCGCGCTGCACTTGCATGACGGGCGACGTGAACAGGCGGCGAAACTTGCGCGTGCTAACTGCGAGGCGTTCAAGGCGGCACCGGGCCCGGTGCTGGGTCTGGCCAGCGGCTGTACCGCAACGCTGGTCGAATACGGCCAATTGCTCGACAACGATCAGGTCCAGTCAGTGCAGTTTCTCGACGTGATGCAATTTGTCGCCGAGCACAGCGATCGCCTGCCGGTGCTTGCACTCCCGGAACCCGTGACATGTGCGGTGCAAATCCCCTGTACGCAAAAGAATGTCCTGCGCAACGAACATATCATCGGCATGCTGCTCGACAAGGTTGACAATCTGATCTGGCGGCCACTGGATGCGCCGGATAACTGCTGCGGCGCGGCCGGAGACTACATGATCCGGCATCAGGATATTGCCAACGAACTTGCCGGACGCCACGTCGCTGCACTTGCCACAGCGGCACCAGACTACCTGCTGACGACAAATATCGGTTGTGCATTGCACCTGCAAGCCGCCGTGGCGCGGTTGCCGGCCAAGACACGTGTGCTGCACCCTCTGAGCATATTGGCAATGGCGCTGCCAGGCTGAGGCGAAGGGGCACGCAGGGGAGCGTATAATCGTCCACATGCAAGATCGTCGTTACACATTGCTCGACAGCCTGCTTTGCGAGGCAGACAAACTCCTGCGCCACAGCGCAGGGTTTTCGACCACGTCCAGGCGCGCCTACCCGGCGGATGCGATCCCTGAGGCAACGCTGGAAGGCGATGCCCGCAGCCACGCGGCAGGACTCATGCGTGTCAATCATGCCGGCGAAGTGGCGGCCCAGGCACTTTACCAGGGACAGGCATTGACGGCGCGTCTCGAGAACGTACGTGCAACCATGGAAGAAGCTGCGCAGGAGGAACAGGATCACCTGGCGTGGTGTGAAGCCCGCCTCAAGGAACTGGGCAGTCGGCCGAGCCTGCTGAACCCGCTGTGGTACTCCGGTTCTTTTGCTATTGGCGCGCTGGCGGGCTTCGCGGGCGACCGTTGGAGTCTTGGTTTCCTCGCGGAAACCGAGCAGCAAGTTGTGGAGCACCTGGATGAACACCTGGGCAAATTGCCGCCAGAAGATCTGCGTAGCCGCGCGATCGTTGCCAGGATGCGCGACGAAGAGGCCGCACATCGCGATACGGCGACTGCTGCGGGCGGCGAACCGTTGCCCGGCGTGGCGCGCCGCTTAATGCGCCTTGTGGCAGGCATCATGACGCGCACGGCATATCGACTCTGATGTGCGGCGCCGTGGCCGGTATTGGCCCGCGCAGGGCTTTTCTCGAACGCGGAATTGTTTAGAAATCAGGCAGTTTGCCGGCACCTGTCAAATGATGCGCCCTTGAGCTTGCGAGCCGTCTAAGATACCTTCTTTGCTGTGCCTGATATTGGGGTGACCCGAGGAAAAGATATATGAGCCAGTCCGCGCGAGAACTGACCGACATCCCCGCGATAAACCGCTTCCTCAGTTACTGCAGGATTCGTACTGTGTCACCGAAGACAACGGTGATTCACGCCGGCGATCTTCCTGACATTCTGTATTTCATTGTCGAAGGATCAGTCGAAGTAATGATTGAAGATGAAGACGGCAATGAAATGGTGCTCGCTTACCTCAATAAGGGTGAGTTTTTCGGTGAGATGGGCCTGTTTTATGAAAAGCCAACCCGCAGTGCCTGGGTGCGCACACGTACTGAGTGTGAACTGGCGGAAATGACCTATCCGAGATTTCGCCAGATCGCCAATGAAAGCCCCGGCCTGATTTTCGAGTTGGCGACCCAGCTGGCAACCCGACTGGATCGCACCAATCGAAAACTCAGCGACCTTGCCTTTGTAGACGTCACCGGCCGCGTCGCACATGCGCTCATTGACCTGTGCCGGGAACCCGATGCCATGACGCACCCCCAGGGCATGCAAATCAAGGTGAGTCGACAGGAACTGAGCCGACTTGTGGGTTGCTCGCGGGAAATGGCGGGGCGGGTACTGAAGGTGCTGGAAAACCAGGGGCTCATTCAGGCCAGTGGCAAGACGATCGTTATCTATAACGTTCGACCCGGCGAAAATATGAAGCTTACGCCGGCACCGCGCTAGCAGGCGGCTGGTCTTAGCCGCCAGCAGCGGCCAGTTCTTTTCGCATTGCCGCGATGGTCGTCGGGTAGTCGTCCGTATTGAATATCGCAGAACCCGCGACGAAAGTGTCCGCGCCGGCCTCGGCTATCTCACGAATATTTTCAACTTTGACCCCGCCGTCGACCTCAAGGCGGATATCGCGGCCGCTGGCTGCGATGATGCGGCGCGCACTGTGAAGTTTTGCGAGCGCCTCCGGGATAAATGCCTGACCACCGAATCCAGGGTTCACAGACATGATCAAAACCATGTCGACCTTGTCGATGACATGTTCCAGCCAGTTCAGCGGGGTTGCCGGATTAAAGACCAGGCCCGCCTTGCAGCCGTGTTCGCGAATCAGTTGCAGCGAGCGATCGACATGCTCGCTGGCCTCCGGATGAAAGGTGATATAGCTGGCGCCCGCACTCGCAAAATCAGGAATTATCCGGTCCACCGGCTTGACCATGAGATGGACGTCGATAGGTGCCGTAACGCCGTGCTCGCGCAAGGCTTTGCAGACCATCGGGCCAATCGTCAAATTGGGCACGTAGTGGTTGTCCATGACATCGAAATGGACAATGTCCGCCCCCGCAGCAAGCACCGCATCAACCTCTTCGCCCAAGCGTGCGAAATCGGCAGAAAGTATTGAGGGCGCGATCATGTATTTCATGGTGGGTATCATCCGGCAGCCCGAGCGCAACTGACTTTAACCCAAGGCCACGCGCATTGCAGCCGCATTAGCGCAGTTTGCGGCTGGCCTTGATCGCGTCATAAGCAGCACGAATTTCGCGAATCTTTTCTTTCGAGTCCTGCAACATTTCCTCTGGCAGACCGCGCGCAACCAGCTTGTCCGGATGATGCTGGCTCATGAGTCGGCGGTATGCAGTCTTGATGTCCTTGTCACTGGCAGCGGATTCCACCCCCAAGACCCGGTAAGCCTGGCGCAGCCCTCCCGTGCTGTCCCCGGCAGGCTGGTGGCCATGACGCTGGGCAAATACCAGCGCCTCGATCTGCGCCAGCTGGACCCGCGAAACCCCCAGCTGCTGACAGATTTCCCACAGCAAGTTGCGCCGGCTACCTGAAATATTGCCGTCGGCTGCCGCGGCCTGTACCTGGATCTCGACGAACGCAGTTATCAGCTCGCGATGGAAACCGACAGCCCGTCGGAAGGCCGCGAGCGTCTCACGCAGGGGGAAATCCGGCCGTTTGCCTTCGTTGAACAGGGCAATTGCTTCCTTCACCTGCTCGGGGCTAAGGCGCATGTGATACATCACGCTGCGAGCCGCCTGGATCTCCTGCTCGGAAACGCGTCCGTCAACCTTGGCAAGATGCCCCATAACGGAAAACGTCGCGCGAAAGAAAAGCTCGCGCACGCGCGCACCGCTGGCACCGAATCCGGGAAACAGCTGCTCACGCCGTGCTGCCCCAAAACCGCGATCGAACTGGTGGCCCAGCACCAGCCCAATGACCGCGCCAAGCAGCCTGCCCAGCAGATATCCCACAAAGGCACCGATAATCTTGCCCGCCCAGCCTCGCATCAGCGCATTCTCTCCCTGCCTGCCTTGACTGACAGGCATAGCCGTTGCCAGAATCCCGGGCCCGGGTATCGGCCAATTGGATGTGACAGATGAGCAACGACAACGACTTGGCGCCGACGGCTGAAACAGCCGCACTTATTGCCAAGGTCGCGGATCAGGCTTACCAATTTGGCGTTGCCTGTGCCCGTCCTGTCGATCCGGAGATCTTTGACGATCCCGTCATTCACAATTATTACCTATTCTTCGTATTTGGCGCGATCCTCTGGTTAGGCGATAATCTGCGCCCGGCCAAACCTCTCGACCGCCAGCAGAAACTCTCTGCGCTTGCCCAGGCGATGAGTTTTCTTGAGCCTGAAAGCAAGCAGAAAATTCGCACATTTGTGTTGATGGTGGGTCAGGTTGATGACGTTTATGCGCACAATACCATGCGTGAGGGTGCTGAGGCCTTCAGGCGGCTTACCGTGGACAAAGACCCGGAGGCGACCCATCGATTTCGGGAATTGCTTGAGGATCCGCAGAATTTTCCACGCGAGATCGATCCAGAAAAGGATCGCATCGAGCACTAATTTTTTGAATACGCTGCTGGTACTGCCGCCGCAGGAAGCATTATTTATTTAGCCAGACTGGACTTACACATGACTGTCATTTCTCCGCCTGAAACCCTTTACGAGTCAGATATCAATAGCCTGGAAAGGCTGCACCGCGGCAAGGTGCGCGATATCTACGCCATCGACGATCGCCACATGCTGATCGTGACCAGCGATCGCCTGTCCGCTTTCGACGTAATTTTGCCGGATCCTATTCCTGGCAAGGGCATGATTCTCAACAGCATCTCGAAATTCTGGTTTGACAAGACACGACACATGATTCCCAACCACCTGGCCCCGCTCGCGCTGGAGGATGTGCTGTCTGACGACGAGGAGCGCAGCCAGGTTGAAGGCCGCGCAATGCTCGTCAAGCGCCTCAAGGCGCTGCCCATTGAAGCAGTTGTGAGGGGCTATCTAATCGGATCCGGCTGGAAGGACTATCGTGCCAGCGGCAAAGTTTGCGGGCTGCCGTTACCCGACGGGCTCGAACTCGCGCAGAAACTCCCTGAGGCCCTGTATACGCCATCCAGCAAGGCCGCAGTTGGCGAGCACGACGAAAACATCAGTTTCGAACAAACTTGTGAGCTCGTCGGTGAGGACATGGCCGCGAAGGTGCGCGAGACTGCCCTGGCACTCTACAGGTTTGCAGCAGACTTCGCGCTGCAAAGGGGAATCATTATTGCGGATACCAAATTCGAATTCGGTGTTGACGAAAACGGTACGCTCATTCTTATCGATGAAGCGCTGACGCCGGATTCGTCACGGTTCTGGCCAGCAAGCTCTTACCGCCAGGGCATCAGCCCGCCGAGTTTCGACAAACAGTTTGTACGCGATTACCTGGAAACCCTGGACTGGAACAAGCGCGCACCGGGACCTCGTCTTCCTAAGGATATTCTGCGCAAGACCAGCGAAAAATACGCCGAGGCGTTGCGCCTGCTGACCGCTTGATTTTGCAGCCCCCCGGGGGGCGCACGGTGAATCCGGAAATGCCTACCATGCGCCAGTCTTCACCCAGCAGGTAAGGGGTCTTCGTAGTCTCCTCCGTCAGGCAGACGATACGTTGTGAGAACTGCGCGCTCATAATCTCCGAACCCGAGAAACGGGCGCCAAGCCTGCGCAATGTGTCCAATGGCAGCCAGCGGTTGAGCTTGCGGGGAGCATCGCAGCGTGTAACCCTTGGTGTAAGTATTCACGTGAAAAAGCGATGTTTACAGACACCCAAAAGCGCCTCGACAAGCTGATCTGGAATACCCGTCTCGACGGCCTGCCGTTGCCGCTGCGCTGGACCGTGCGCGCCGGCCGCTACGCCGTCGCGCTGATACGCGACGTTATGGAAGGGCAGCTCACCCTGCGCGCCATGAGTCTGGTGTACACCACCCTGCTCTCGCTCGTACCGCTCATCGCCCTCAGTTTCTCTGTGCTGAAAGGTTTTGGGGTACACCGCCAGGTTGAACCGCTGCTTTATCGCATGGCCGAACCCCTGGGACCAAAGGGGGAAGAACTCGCCCGCAATCTCGTTGGATTTGTCGATAACGTCCGGGTTGATGTCCTCGGCTCGCTGGGTCTCGCTTTTTTGTTGTACATGGTGATTTCCCTGGTACGCAAAATTGAAGACGGTTTCAACCATATCTGGCGGGTGCGCCCATCCACCAACTTTGCTACCCGGCTGTCCGCTTACATTTCGGTAATTCTCGTCGGTCCCGTGCTGATTTTCACGGCCCTTGGCATCATCGCCTCGATCAGCAGCAATACACTTGTACAGAAGCTGATTGCGGTTGAACCCTTCGGCACAAGCCTGCTGCTGGCCGGCAAGCTGGTACCTTTCCTGCTGGTAATCAGCGCATTTCTGTTCATTTACATTTTTATTCCCAACACCAGAGTACATGTCAGCTCGGCTTCGCTCGGCGCTCTGGTAGCTGGCGTACTCTGGTCCAGCGCGCACTTCTTGTTTTCCGGATTTGCTGCCTCGGCGACACGATATGACGCCATTTATTCCGGGTTCGCGGTGCTGGTCCTGTTCATGATTCTTCTTTACCTCAACTGGCTGATCTTATTGCTCGGCGCTCAGATAAGTTTTTATCACCAGAATCCTCAATTCTTGCGCTCGGGCAGGGCAAGAATCTATCTCAGCAACCGGCTGCGCGAGGAACTCGCGCTGCTGGTGATGTACTACGTTGGAGAAGATTTCAGTAAGGGCAAACGACGCTGGACCGCCAATGGTCTCTCTGCGCGCATTGGCCTGCCCGGCGATGCACTGTGGTATGTGATCAACGCCCTGCAGACTGCTGGCCTGCTGATCGAGAGCGAGGAGGATACGCTTTTGCCTGGCCGGGACCTGCAAAGTATCAAAGTGATTGACATCGTCACGGCGGTTCGCAGTACGCCTGACGCCGACCACAAGGGAATCGAACTGAGCACGCCGGCGGTCACCGATCTCATTGGCCGGATCGATAACGCCATTGGCGATACGCTTGGTTCGCAGAGTCTGCGCGAACTGGTTACGCCGGCCGGCGACGATCCGCAGACCAGCTGAACAGCGCCCCCTACCTGTTGCGCCATGCCGCGTCGCCGCATCGCTGTCGTTAGCACTTCCCGCGCCGACTACGGGCATCTGTACTGGCCCCTGCGCGCGCTCCTGGATTCACCCGGGATTGATTTGCGGCTGATCGTCACCGCTGCCCACCTGTGCGAACGTTACGGGAACACGGTTGACCAGATTCGCGCCGAAGGCTTCGAGGTGCACGAGACTGTGCCTTGCCTGGAACCGGGGGACGCGGATACCGATATGGCCCGCACCATCGGCAAGGCAACATTGGGCTTTACCGATGTACTCGCAGATCTCCGCCCGGACATCCTCCTGCTCATTGCCGATCGTTACGAGCTGCTCGCCCCGGCATCGGTCGCCCTGGCCCTGCGAATCCCGATTGCGCATATTGAGGGCGGTGAGATCAGCGAAGGCGCTATTGACGATGCCGTTCGCAATGCCCTGACCAAGCTCAGCCATTTGCATTTCACGCCTACGCAGCGTGCACAGCAGCGCGTAATTGCAATGGGCGAGGAGGCCTGGCGGGTACACCGGGTCGGCGCGCCATCCCTGGACCACCTGCAAAAAAGCGCGCTGCCCGCGCGCGCCACACTGGAAGCTACCCTGGGCCTCAAGCTGGCACCGGAGTTTATAGTCGTTGCTTACCATCCCGTGACGCTGGCGCGCGATACCCTGTGCGAGGTTGAGGAGTTTTACACGGCCCTGGCGGCCCTGCCGCAACAGCTGATTTTTTGTTTTCCCAATGCGGACGCAGGCTCGCAGGCATTGATTGCCCGGGCAGACTCTTTTTGCGACACGCGCAAAAACGCCCGGGTGTTCGTCAACCTGGCACACCTGGATTTCTGGGCGCTGATGCGCGAGGCCTCGCTGATGCTGGGCAACTCCAGCAGCGGCATCATGGAAACACCGTCGCTGGCATTGCCAACGGTGAATGTGGGTCTGCGGCAGACGGGCCGCGAAAAGGCCGCCAATATTATTGACGCGCCGGCGCAAGCAGAAGCCATCGTGGCAGCGGTGCGGCGCGGGCTCAGTTCCGGGGTCAGGAAGTCGCTTTCGGGTAGCAACGAGAACCCTTACGGGGATGGGCATGCCGCCGAGCGCATCGTCAAAGTCCTGCGCACCGCGCCGCCAGCAGAAATCCTGTTGCGTAAACGCGCCACGCGCACAGGCTGATCAGGGCTGGGCGAGCGTAACCAAACGATCGGTTTGTGTAATGTCAAAGCTGCTGCGCTCGCCATTTGGCCATACAACATTGACGGTTACCGCACCGGCGTGACCGCCGAGACCAAAAGTTACCGGTAATTCCACCTGCGAAAGGTAGCTCCGCGATGGCCTGACGACCTGCCGCTGACGACGTCCGTCCGCCACCAGTTCGATGTGCGCACCGATGGCCGCGGTATTGGGTGGCTTGCCGGCAAGTTTGACCCTGAGCCAGTGGTGCCCCAGTAACTGGTCATTGCGCAGCAAGTATGGCCTGCGCGCGACCTGGGTGATGACCAGATCCAGGTCACCGTCCTCGTCGTAGTCGAGATAGGCAGCTCCGCGACCTACCACGGGGGACGCCAGGTCGCCGGTGATGTCATCAGGCACCTTGACGAATTCGCGCGGACATTTGCGTCCGCAATTCCAGAACAGCTGGGTGGGTTGGGCATATTGCTGGCTGGGCTGCACAGTGTTGATCTCGTTTTCCACATGGCCGTTGGTTTGCAACATATCAAGCCGGCCATCCAGATCGTAATCGAAAAAAAACAGCCCGAAGCTCAGCGCCAGACGACTGTCCGGTCCGACACCCGTAATGATCGCTTCGTCTGTAAACAAGCCGCTGCTGCCACGGGCAACATAGAACGAGGTCATCTCGTTAGCGAAATTTCCGATGGCAACGGCGAGATCGTCATCCTCGTTGAACAGGGCGGCATCGATGCCCATGGCGCCCGTGGCATTACCCTGGTTATCGAAGGCCAGCCCCGCCTGCGCGCCGATTTCCTCGAATTGGCCGTTACCCAGATTGTGATAGAGGAAATTACCTACGGTGTCGTTGGCGACAGCGAGATCCGTCCAGCCGTCGGCGTCGACATCGAGCGGCACAACAGCCAGGCCTTTGCCTGCCGCGCGCGCGGTAGCCGGGTTATCGACCTCGATGCCGGCCGCGCGCGACACGTCGCTGAAGCGGCCCTCGCCGTCGTTGCGATAAAGATAGTTGTGGGTGCCTTCATAGTTGCTGGGCGGGCCGTAGGCGCGACCGATACCGGTGAGCTGGTAATCGACCTCCAGGTCGATCTCCCGTGACCAGCGCACGTAATTGGCGACAAACAGGTCAAGATCACCGTCGCGATCGTAATCCAGAAACGCGGCACTTGTGCTCCAGGCGTCCGCAGCGCCGCTGACACCGGCGTAGGCACTGCGCTCTTCGAAAGTGCCCTTGCCAGTATTGCGAAATAAGCGGTTTTCGCCCAGTGCAGTTATGAATATGTCGGTGTGCCCATCGCCATCATAATCGGCCACCGCCACACCGACACCGTAAAAGCTGAGTGCCAGACCGGAGCCGGCGGTAACATCGGCGAAACGCCCGTTGCCAAGGTTGCGATATAGGCCTTGCGTTGCCTGGATGGCTGACTTACGCCAGGGCCAGCCCCGGGCATTGACGAACAAGAGATCCTGCAAGCCGTCGCCGTCAAAATCGAGTACCGCCACGCCGCTGCCCATGGTCTCCGGCAACAGCCGTTCGCCATAGGCGCCATTGACATGAACGAAGTCGATGCCTGCAGCTTCGCCGACCTCGGTAAAGCCGACCAAGGGTGGCGTCAGCTGCGCGCCCTGCAAGCCGCGCTCAGGACCGCTCAGAACGCTTTCCTGCACATCTTCCACTGCCGGCGGACGATTGAGCCACCAGGTGAGGCCCGCACCGATTACCGCAATAAACAACAGGCCAGCCACGGAGTAGCGAAAGGCGGTCGCGATAATCCGGTCGTCTTGCGGCACATCTTGCGCATCGCCTTGCAGCTGTGGTCGCTCGGGCACTTTCTCGTTCACGGGCCTTTCCCGCCGGCTGCGTCTGCCGGGCGCTGCAAGTCATAGATGACCACGGCGTTGGCAGCATGATCGGCAGCGGCATCACGGCGGCGTGCGGCCGCCACGGCGCGATCGCGGGCATTGTCATCAACTTTATAACGCGCGTGCAGCGCACGGTGCCGGGTGGCCTGCTCGCCTGCGCCACGGGCTGTGTGGATCTGGGCGAGACCGTAATGCGCCTCGGCATTCTCGGGATCGATTGCCAGGCTGCGGGAGAACCAGCGCATGGCTTCCTCCTGCAGCGCTTCGCGGGCCGCCTTGCGAGACGCACCGCGCTCCAGCTTGGAGCGTTCGAACAAGGCCAGGGCCAGCTCATTCAAAAGCCGGTAATCCAGGGAAAAATCGAAGCCCCGGGCTCGCGCTTCGTTGAACCGGGTTTCGGCCAGACTGCGGAAATTCTCAATGGCCTCGTCGAGATAACCGTTTTGCATATTTACCAGGCCGGTGAAATAGCTGACCGACCACGGCGGCGCAGGCGGATCGTGGCGTGCCGCCGCATCCAGTGCATCCACCGCCTCCAAAAGGCGCCCCTCGCGCACATAGACCCGCGCCAGGTTCAACGGGCCGTCGGGACGTCCCAGAGCACCGACTTTGGTAAAGGCCTCTTCTGCCTGGCGTAACTGACCGCGACCGGACTTGCGTAACAGACCAATGCCGTAATCGTTCCAGCGTTGCCACTCGGGAATATCGCGTACTTCTGTGGTCAGCTGCGTACCCGCAACCGGCAGCGTGACACTGTCCTCGGCGATGACCATCACCGGCAAGTCATTGCCGTCGAAACTCGCCCCCTGGAACAGGCGCATGTAGTTGGTATCGAACTTGCGATACTTGAGCCGCACACTGATGCTTATCGATCGCGATGCCGTTGCCGGCACCTTGAACCGATAATGTACGGTGTCAGCGGCTCCCGGCGGGATCTGGTTGTTGTATAGCGCGGTGAAAATATCCTCGGCGTTGCGCCGGTCAATCCGATCGCCGTTGCGATCAAGAACATAAGCGTTGATAAAATGCGACCAGGGATCGACCGTTCCATCCTCGGCCATTGCGCCGCTTCTTCCCAGCAGTTTGCCATCGGCATGCAGTTCCACATCGAGCCACACTTCATTGGAGTCCGCTGTGCCCTGGGTAAACAGGTGACCGAGTTTCAGAGTCCGAACGACGGTTTCCAACAGATATGTCGAGCCAGGCTCGACGGCCGGCAGGTCGGGCCGTAGCGGCCCCAGGAGTTCGCCATCGATCAGGCCATCTCTGCGCAGGGCAAACAAGTCCACGCGCACGCTGTCAGTTGTGAATGCTTCGTGCGCCCTGATCGCTGCCTCGCCCAGGCCGAGTAAATGCGGAATGGCGGTGTTGGCTGCAGGAAACTGGTGATCGTGCACTTTGAGTTCGGCGCTGGCATCGCGCACCCGGGCACCAAAGTCGTCTGAAACTGTGAGCGGCATATGACAGCCGTTGCAATTGGTCTCAGCCTGCTCAGGGTAGTAGAAACTGGTTACACCATGCCCGGAAACGCCGCTCAGCAAGAATGAATCATAGTGGTTCTGGCCGCGCAGCCATCGGTACTGGTTGAGCTCCTCCGGCAAATGAACCTTGTGGCAGGCACCGCAAAATTCTGTGCTCTGGTGCAGGGGCTTCAGGAAGGTCTTTTTGTGGAACGCCGGCTTGGCCTTGACCATGAAACGGTTAAGCCACGCCAGCAAGGCCTGGTCGCTGTCCACGAAGGGGTAATGCAATGGCTCTTCGATAGTGTAATCGGCGTTGCCCCTGGGGCTGTTGATATGGGTGATGGCGTGACAGCCCGTGCAGGTAATGCCGGCCGCTGCTGTCGGATGATTAACGTCATCGAATGCGGGATCGTCAAATGCGCCACTGAAGAACGGCACGAGATCATGACAACCCGCACAGAATCGCGCCGCCTGAACGGTGCCATCGCGGGCCAGAGATTTCTCGCGCGTATTGCGCACCGAAAACAGGTAAGCCGGATTATTGAACGATGCGAAGCGGTGCGCACTCACCGACCAGGCGTCGTGAACGTCCGCGTGGCACTCCTGGCAATATGCATCTTTCATGAGTGACCTGGCCGGTATGAAGTTGCCACTCGCCGTGCGCGCCAGAGACGGAAAGAAATAGGCTTCACCGCTGGCTGGGCCGGCCACGTTCCATTGCCGCGGGTCCTGGATCTGCAGGAGGATAGCCACTGCTGCGAAGGCGGCGGCGACGCCCGCGACCCACGCGCCTGCCCGCCAGTTGATGCGCTTGCCCGCGAGCCGGTGCAGCACGAACAACCAGGCCACCACCAGCGGTGCAACCACGTGCACCCAGTAAGCAAGCTGGCGGCCGGCCGGATCGCGTACCTCGATAATCGGGATTCCACGGGTGAGCACCAGGCCGCTGGCCAGCAGGATCAGTACCGTCGTGAACAGGGCGAAACCGGCTTTTACGGCGCGCCGGTTTGGCCGGTCATGGGCATTGCTGATATGGATAGCGCCGTAAACAAGCACTGGCATGATCAGCAGCAATCCCAGTGCCAGGTGCCCGAGGAACATGAACTGGTAAAAGTAACCCTGGAATGTCGATCCCGTGAACCATTCCGCGAAAGTAACGGCTGCCAGGTAAAACGCGTTTATGGCCAGCAGCGCGAACAAGCCGAATACGAAGAACAGCAGCTTGCGCAAGCGTGGGCCGACGGCAGGCACGTAGGTTCGCCGGGAAGGCGCGGACGATGACTGATTCTGATCAGCGACTTTCACAACAGCAAATTAGTCCGGTCGACGCAGGACGGCTCAGTAGCCGGCTTCAAACCGCGTATTGTAACGCTCGTGCAATGCCTCGCGTCGCGTCGGATCAAGGCCCAGGGCGGGCAGCGGGCCCACCGTACCGCCGCTATTGGTATACAGATCCATGTCCTTGGCCCATCCCCTGGCTTCCAAAACCAGGTGCGTCTGCCCCCCGGCCCGCGTTGGTGCGGCAAAGGTCAACGACAGCGCCTCGCCCGGTCCGACTATTGCGAGCGCGTCATCGTTAGCGGCCACAAGTTCGGTAGCATCACCGAAGGCCGTGTAATGGCCCTTGGGATGGCGTGTGTCCCATAACGGCGTCCTGCGGTCAAAATCATAGTCCGGGCGGCGTTGTGGGCCATCTTTACGCAAAGGAAAACCCGGAGCCTCAAGCACTGCTTTCAGCAAGGTTAATTCTTCCACTTGCAGCTCATCAGGCGCAGGTTCTTCAAACACGACCGAAATGCGGTCCCAATAGACCTCGAGATTGGTCGCAAGTCGCAGGCGCGTGGTTGCTGCCGGCAGTTTGTCGAGCGGGAAGGCCATGCGCCGTGGCATGCCCGCCGGGTAGCCGAACTGGTGGGCAATTTCGACCCACTCGCCCGCTGCATTGCCGGCTGCGAGGCTCGGGGCTTCGAAGGCAGCACCGGCCTGCCAGGCCGCAAAGCCGGTTTGCGAATACGGGTACTCCACCCAACCATCCACAACCAGCCACGGGATGCGCTGCTCATCATTCAGTGGCGCCGGAAATTCGAGTTCCAGAACATGTTGCTCGGCGAGGCGGCCAATAAAGCGCCGATCTCTTTCTCCTACGGGCGCAGCACTGCCATCTGCTGCCATGAGCGCAGCCAGGACGTCGGCATCCCTGTCATTGCGTGCGCTGACGGGCAGGCTTTCGGTGCGGTAAAAAATTGCTCGCCCGCTCGGCAGCGGTTCAGACAGCCCCATGCGTTCGTCCAGGACCATTTGCCAGCCAGCAGGCAACGAATAGGCCCGCAGCCGTGCAGTATCGATATAGGCGACCTCTTCCATGGGTTCCGCAATTTTCAGCTCAATGCTGCCTGCATGGTCCCTGACACTGTTCCGGGGAAGCAGAAAAAACTCCCACGGCCGTGGCGTCGCATACTGTCCGAAGCCGGTATTGAATCCAATTCCGCCGACGCCCAGCAGATCACTGACGAAGGCGAACTTTTCCCCGTCCCAGGCAAACAGCACCGGGCAACTCGACAGCTGTCGCTGGGTTTCGGTGATCTTGTGCAGGGTCCCGGGGCGCAGCCCCAGCTCGGTTTGAAAAACACCGTCCGACCATGTCAGAGCGACGTAGTCGATGCTTTCATAACCGCCCGCGCCGACAAACAATGGCTGCAGGCTCTGCCCGGGCCCAGTGTGGTTGCGCAGGGTGTCATGCGAGCGCCATCGCGAATCAATGCGCAGGTCGACGCGTGTACCGATGCCCGATGCATTGGAGCGCATCGACTCGGCTTTTTCCTCGAGCCCCGTGAAGCTGAGCCCGATGAAAGCGTGGCGTCCCCGGCCCGGCTTCCAGATCAACGGCGGCCCGTCATTTACGGCCCCGATTATTGACGGGCCCGCGGGCAGCTCGAGGTTGGCCAGCAACCAATGCCCGTGCGAACCGAGCTTGCCGGTGAAACCAGGCTCAAAACCTTCGCCATCGAGACGGCCAACCTGCCAACCTTCGTCGATGGAATAAATAAGTTCCTGACGCCCGTCGCCATCCAGGTCGGCAAGCGCAAGCTGAGCAATCCCTGCGGCACTCGCCGTGCCGGCCGGGGCCAGGCTCTCTTGTTGCCAGGCGTGACTTGCTGCGCGCGTAAACCTGAGCAGCGCGCCATCCTCGGCAATGGCATAAATTTCGGCACTGCCGTCGGCATCGACGTCGCCAGCCACGGCGGCCGCAAGGCTTGCCTCGCTGAACAGTGCCATGTCCTGTGCACTGCGGTAAGCCCACAAGCGGTCATTCAGGAACACGTCATGCGGTGGCGATGCATAGACCACCAGGATATCGGTGTCGCGGTCATGATCCAGGTCAGTAACCACTACGCTGCGCGCACGCCGCCCGCTGCGCGCCAAATCCTGGGTCTTCGCCAGCGGACGAAATGTGCCATCCAGGTTGTTATTGAAAAGTTCCACCGGAGCATCGGCGTTGATAACAAATATATCGAGGTCACCGTCGTGGTCGGCGTCGAACATTGCGCCATCGATGCTGTCCGTGTCGCCACCACTGCTGGCAGAGGTTTCACTGACGTCCCGCCATTCGCCCTGTGCAACCTGCTGCCATAGCTGGTTCGGGCCGTCGCGTAACAGGTAGGCATCGAGCAGGCCATCATTGTCGACGTCGCCCCACAATGCCGCCCGAACGTTGGCGATACCAGAAAGTTTGTGCTGCGCCTGCATTGTGAAAGTACCGTCTGCGCCACCTGTCACCAGCAAGCTGCCGTTGGCAGTCTGGGCGATATAAAGATCAAGAACGCCATCGCCATTCGCATCGGCAACCGTCATGGCCGTCTCCTGCGCACCCACCAGCGGCGGCAGATCCGCCATAGGGCGGGCCGCGACAAACAATTCGCCTTCGGGCTGCTGGATTTCTGCAGGTGCCTGCAGGTTGACGACCTGCGCTGCGCCCTTGTCCCCCATGCGTGTGTACTTGAACTCGGCCAAGCGGGCCTGGGGGTTGTCAGCGAGGCGCTGGAATTGCGCCAGCATTTCCCTGGCTTCTTCGCGACGCTTCAGTCGCTGCAAGGCCTGGAACGCCCCATAGTAGGCGCTGCGCAAGTACGGATCGAGCTCGATCGCCCGCCGGTAATCGGCAAGCGCCCGCTCGGCGTCGCCCAGCTGTGCGCGACACAGCGCGCTGTAATACGCCGCGAAAGGGTCGTCAGGATCGGCCCGGGCCACGTGCTCGAAATCCGCCAGGGCCATCGCAGAATCGCCGGCATTGAGCCGCAGCAGCCCTGCCACGTAACGGGCGCGCAAGTGTTCGGGGTTTGCCAGCAGAACTTGCATCACCAGATCCAGTGCAGTCTGTTCATCGCCCTGCTGCTGGCGATTCAGGGTTGCAATCGCAAGATTCACCTGCACGTCGTGCCACAGCGGATGTCGCTGCGCGAGTTGTGCAAAAATCTGGCGCGCTCCTTCGTAGTCGAAATAGCCCATGAGCCCGACACCGCGGTTGTTGTCCGCGATATCCTGTTCGCTTAATGCCGGGCCAGCATCATGCGCGCTGCACGCCACCAGAAAACAGGCCACTGATGACAATACGAACGCGCGCAGCCGGATCAGCATGATCATGACAACTTGTCTCGCGCAGCCTTGATACGCTGGCGCAACGATTCGACCTCAAGCGGGTGATCCTCGGGCACCGCTTTCCCCAGTCTCGGCGCGTCCAGGTAATCGTAAGCCTCACTGCGCAGGTGACTGCGCATATCGTGGCCCTGCCGCCGTGCACGCTCATGCCGCAGAGCACCGATATCGATCGGCGCGACCACTACTTTCTCACCTGGACCCGGGTCCGCCTGGGCGAGAATGCGCCCGTCAAAATCGACCACCATACTGCCACCGGGCCAGCTGAAGGGTGGATAGTGTTCGAGGCTGGCGCCCTGGTTGGCGGCCACGACAAAGGCCGTGTTCTCCGCCGCTCGCGCCCGATTGAACAGGGTCCACCAATCCATGGGTGGCGTCGCACCCCAGGGATCCATGTAAGCGGAGAGGCGTATCAGTACTTCTGCGCCATTGAATGCGAGTTGGCGCGTAACTTCGGGGAACAGCCAGTCATAACAAATCGCGACGCCGAGCTTGCCCAGTTCGGTATCTGCGACAGGAAACAGGTCAAGATCATAGTCTTCGATATCGTGCGGGCTCGTGTGCACCTCCCAGGGAATCCACGGATTGACCTTGCGGTACTTGCACAGCACACCGCCTGGCCCTATCAGCACGGTGGTATTGAACACCATGCCCGCAAACGCCGGATCGCGCTCGAGAAAGGTGCCGGTCTGAATATAGCAGCCGTATTTCCTGGTCAGTTTTTCGTAGGCGTCGGTATGCTCGTTTGGCACTTCCACAGCCAGCTTCTCGAGCAAGGTCCGGGCGGAATCGTAGGCGGGCACCGCGTGGGCAAACTCGGGAAAGACCAGCAGCCTGACATCGAAAAAAGGCTCGTATCCGACTATCGTTTGCTCGACGATCTGGCACATGCGACGGGTGCGCGCCGCGATCTCCCCGCGTTCCGCAGGACTCTCGAAATCGGTCTGGCAGGCAGCCGCATAATAGAGCTCAGACATGGGCTGTCGATTATACGGAGTATTGACTGTGGGCGGAGCTGCTTCAGCTGCCCGCGATGGTCATGTTGTCGAGCAAGATTGAGCCACTGCGGATGGTGCTGCGCTCATCCACGTCCTTGCCCACAGCCACGATATTGCGAAACATATCGCGCAAATGGCCTGCAATGGTCACTTCTTCCACTGCCTGCACGATCTTGCCGCCCTGCACCCAGAAACCGGCAGCGCCCCGGGAATAATCTCCCGTGACCGTGTTGACGCCATGGCCAATCAGTTCCGATACGAGAAAACCGGTATCCATTTCGCGGACCAGGCCATCGAGGTCGTGTTCCCCCGGTGACACCAGCAGATTATGAATCCCACCCGCGTTACCGGTGGTTTCCAGGCCCAGGCGGCGTGCCGAATAACTGGATAACACGTAGCCGGTAAGCACACCCTTGTCCACCAGCTCCCGGTCGACGGTTGCCACGCCTTCACGGTCATAGGCACGGCTGCCGAAGGCACGGGCAATATGGGGCCGTTCTGAGAGGCTCACGAATTCCGGAAACAATGTCTCCCCGCTTGCCCCAAGCAAAAAGGAGGCGCGCCTGTACTGGCTCGTGCCGCTGACAGCCGAAACAAGGTGACCGATCAGGCCGCGCGCAAGCTCGGCGGGAAACAGTACCGGCGCCTTGCGCGTGGAGATCTTGCTGGCGCCAAGGCGCGCAACCGTTCGTTGCGCGGCTACCCGCCCGACATCGGCCGCGCTGTCCAGGGCGTCCGAATAACGAGCAGCTGTGTACCAGTAATCGCGCTGCATGCTGCCGCCTTCGCTGCCCAGCACAGCGCAACCGATGCTGTGGCTGGTGGTTGGATAGCCGCCGAGAAAACCGTGGGTGTTACCGTATACGCGCAAGGCCTGATGGCGACTTACCGAGGCACCCTCGGAGTTGGTGATCCGCGCGTCATACGCACGCGCTGCATCTTCGCATTCCCGTGCCAGGTCTATGGCCTGCTCAGGCGCGAGGTCCCAGGGCGCGCACAGCTCGAGGTCCGGCACCTCGGTCGCCATGCGTGCGGCATCCGCCAGGCCCGCACACTCATCCTCCGCGGTATAACGCGCAATACTGCAGGCCTTGCTTACCGTCTCGCGGATGGCAGCTGTACTCAGATCGGCCGTGCTGGCTGCGCCCTTGCGCTTGCCGAAGTACACGGTCACGCCCAGACCGCGATCGCGCTGGTACTCGATGGTCTCGACTTCACCGAGTCGCACCGTCACTGACAGGCCCTCGTCCACGCTGACGCCTGCGGCTGCCTGGGCAGCACCAGCGCGACGTGCCTCATCGAGAATCATCGCGACCAGCGACTCGAGTTTCTCGCGACCCGGACTCAGGTCCTGTTTCGCTTCAGCATTCATGTAATTCAGCGTGCCTGGACAGAACGCGGCATTCTACCCGCGCCGGCTGGGGGGGAACACCCTGCATGGTACACTTGCGCCCTTTTTCCGCGGCCAAAAACAAGTATGAAACCGCTGTCTCTGATCCTGAATGCCCGCGTCTTTGCGCCGGACGAGCAAGGCCTGAAGCAGCTCGTCATTGCCGGCGAAAAAATCGTCTGGATGGGCGAGGATGTGCCTGCTGTGCCTGCTGGCACGCCTTCGCTCGATGTGCAGGGCCACCGTGTTGTGCCCGGCTTCATCGACGGGCATGTACATCTTACCGGGGGCGGCGGCGAGAGCGGTTTTGCATCACGAGTGCCGCCGCTGGGCCTGTCGCGCTACACCCGCGCTGGCGTGACCAGCGTTGTGGGCGTTCTTGGCACCGACGACTGCACGCGCCATACGCGGGATTTGCTTGCCTGTGCGCAGGCGCTGCGGGAAGAAGGCCTGTCGGCCTGGTGTCATACAGGTGGTTATCATTTGCCACCTGTAACACTTACCGGCAGCGCACGCGACGATATCGTTTTCCTGGACCCTGTAATAGGAGCCGGTGAAATCGCTATCAGTGACCACCGTTCCAGCCAGCCAACACTTGACGAAATCCTGCGCCTGGCCAGCGAAGTTCATGTCGCCGGACTCATCAGCCGCAAGGCGGGTATTTTACATTTGCACCTCGGTGACGGTGCGCGCGGTCTGGAACTGGTGCGCGCGGCTCTGGCCGGCAGCGAACTGCCCGCCAGAGTATTTAATCCCACACATGTGAACCGCAAGCGCGCCCTGTTTGACGAGGCACTGGAACTGGCGCATGCAGGATGCACCATAGATCTGACTGCTTTTCCGGTGGACCAGGCAGACGACGCATGGTGGGCAGACGAGGCCTTGTACCGTTATCTTGAAAGCGGCGCACCGGCGGCCCATGTCACGGTCAGCTCCGACGGTGGCGGCTGTCTGCCGGTTTTCGACAAGCACGGTGAAATGTTAAGCATGGATGTCGGCCAGCCTGGTGCACTGGCGGACATGCTGCGCCGCGCAGTGGGCCGCGGCCTGACGCTGGCACAGGTATTGCCAAGTATTACCACCAATCCGGCCCGCCTGTTGCGCCTTGCCGGCAAAGGCGCCATCGCGGTGGGCAACGATGCCGACCTCGTGGTACTCGACGATGAGCTGAAGGTTAACGGCGTCATGGCGAGGGGGCGCTGGCACCTGCGCGACAACATCCAGGTGGTGGCCGGAAGGTTCGAAGAAGACCAGTGCGAGGAGCAAATCTGAATGTGCCCGTCACCCAGTCATCCCAGCAATGAGCGCGGACACATCGTGCCGATCGGTGGTGCCGAGGAAAAATTCAACAACCCCGAAATTCTCGAAAAATTTGTCGGCTTGTGCGGTGGCAGGCGTGCGCGGGTGGCTATCATACCCACCGCATCCCAGAGAGCCGACACCGGCAAGCGTTACGAGCGCCTGTTTCGTCGCCTGGGTGTCGATCATGCACATGTCCTGCCCATCGAAACACGGGCGGACTGCAACGCGCAGCAACATATTGGCGCTATCGAAGAAGCGGATGGCGTCTTCATGACCGGCGGCAACCAGCTGCGCCTGTCCACCACTCTGGGGGGCACCAAAGTCGCCCAGGCCATTCGCCGTCAGAACGCCGCCGGCATGCATGTGGCCGGCACTTCTGCCGGTGCGGCCTTCATGCCGGAGCACATGATTGCCGGCGGTCTCGAAGGCAGCACACCCAGCCCCAACATGGTGACCCTGGCGCCGGGTCTGGGGCTCACCAACAACTTCATCATTGACCAGCATTTCAGACAGCGCGACCGCCTCGGCCGTCTGCTGACTGCGCTCGCCTACAACCCATTCGCGGTCGGCATCGGCCTCGACGAGGACACTGCTGCTTTTATCCGGCCAGGCGATACCCTTGACGTCGTCGGCAGCGGCGGCATCACCATCGTAGATCCATCGGAAATCGAGCATTCCTCCATGGCCAAGGCGCGCCGCGATCAACCAGTCAGCCTGATTGGCGTACGCCTGCACATTCTGGTGGCTGGCGGCCATTTCGAAATTGCCTCCCGGCGGGCCAGCGCTGCGCCCGATATCAGCAAGCCGCGCGGGGAAGACGCATGAGAATAACCGAGACCAATGTTTATGTAGGGCCAAACGTCTATGCCCGATTCCCTGTTATCCGACATGTCCTCGACCTCGGCGAACTGGAGGCCTGGCCAACCTCGCGGCTCGGCGCTGAATATATAGAGCGCCTGCTGGAGATGTTACCCGGACTCAACAAACACGGTTGCTCCTACCGGGAGCCAGGCGGCTTTGTAAGGCGCATGCGCGAAGATCAGGGCACGTGGCTCGGTCATGTCATGGAGCATGTAGCCATCGAACTGCAAAACGTCGCGGGTTCCGATGTGAGTTTCGGCCGCACCCGCTCGGTAGACGGCCAGCCCGGCTTCTACAATATGGTATTCGAATATCATGACGAAGCTGTGGGTCGCGAGGCCGGGCGTATCGCTCTCGATATCCTGCACTACCTGCTGCCGGCACAGCTGCGACCGGCGCAGGCACCCGGCGACGACTGGGACTTCAATCAGGAACGCGACCAGTTCATCAAGTACGCGCAGCGACGCGAGCTCGGCCCAAGTACAGCATCGATTGCGCGTGCAGCGGAAGCAAAGGGCATTCCATGGATACGATTAAATCGCTATAGCTTGCTGCAACTCGGGCATGGCCGTTTTCAAAAGCGCATCCAGGCTACCGTCACCAGCAACACCTCGAATATCGGTGTCGATCTGGCCTCGGACAAGGAAGAAACCAACGCAATTCTGCGGGACCTGGGCCTGCCCGTTCCAAAGCAAATTATGGTGCAGACGGCCACGCAAGCCGTGCGCGCAGCCAATCGCATAGGATTCCCGGTAGTGCTGAAGCCACTCAGCGGCAATCATGGCCGTGGCGTATCCATCAACCTCAATACTGACGAACAAGTCAGCGTGGCTTTCGAAAAGGCCCGCGAACACGGGCGCACCGTGGTCGTGGAGTCCTATATCGACGGCATGGATCATCGGATTCTGGTGGTCAACGGCAAAGTGGTGGCGGCGGCCAAGCGTGTACCGGGGCATGTCGTCGGTGATGGCAGTTCGACGGTCGAACAACTTGTCGAGGAGGTAAACAAGGATCCGCGCCGTGGCGTTGGCCATGAGAAAGTGCTGACGCGCCTGGAGTTCGATCATCAGGCTGACCGGCTGCTGGGCCAGATGGGATATGACCGGCAGTCCGTGCCATCAGAAGACGAGGTCGTATTCCTGCGTTCCACCGCCAATTTATCAACCGGCGGCACCGCCATCGACGTTACCGACATCATTCATCCCGACAACCAGGAAATGGCCATTCGCGCGATCATGGCCATAGGTCTCGACGTGGGCGGCGTGGATTTCCTCACCTCCGATATCGCCGAGTCTTATCGCGTAACCGGTGGCGGCATTTGTGAGGTCAATGCGGGCCCGGGGTTCCGTATGCATGTGGCGCCCAGTGAAGGGTCGCCGCGGGACGTGGCGGGACCTGTCGTGGAGATGCTGTTCCCGCCAGGGGCTGCCAGTCGTATTCCAATCGCAGCCATTACCGGCACCAATGGCAAGACCACCACCGCGCGAATGCTGGCACATGTACTCAAGATGAAAGGCCATGTTGTCGGGCTGACAACCACGGATGGCGTTTACATTGATGGGCAGTTATCGGTAGAAGGTGACATGACCGGCCCGATTTCCGCGCGCATGATCCTGCGGGATCCCATGATTGACGCCGCGGTACTCGAAACTGCGCGTGGCGGCATGCTGCGCAGCGGGCTGGGCTTCAGCGAGTGCGATGTGGCCTGCTGCCTGAACGTCGCGTCGGATCATCTTGGCCTCAAGGGTATCGACACGCTTGACCAGTTGGCTGAACTCAAGCGCGTGCCCGTGGAAGTCGCCCAGGTGGCGGCCGTTCTCAACGCCGATGATCCCCGTTGCCTGCAAATGGCGGACTATACCGACGCACGCCATGTCTGCTACGTCACCATGAATCCGGCTCACCCGCTGGTCAAAGAACACATCCAGGCAGGCGGGCGGGCCGTCGTCCTCGAGCAGGGCATGAACGGCTACATGATTACCATCTATGACAACATGCGGCACATACCGCTCATGTGGACGCATCTCATTCCGGCCACCCTCGAAGGTCGCGCGACCCATAACGTGCAAAACGCCATGTTTGCCGCCGCCCTGGCCTATAACATGGAGGTCAGCCTGGAACATATCATTCAGGGCCTGCGGACTTTCGGCAGCAATTTCTTCCAGGCGCCGGGTCGCATGAATGTATTTGATGAGCATCCTTTCAAGGTTATTCTCGATTACGCGCACAACCCGGCGGCCGTCAAAGCCATGTGCGACGTCATCGACCGTCTCGAGGTCACCGGCAGGCGCATTGTCGTGCTCGCCGCACCGGGCGATCGCCGCGACGAAGATGTCGAGGAAATCGCGACCGCCGCAGCGGGACATTTCGATATCTATGTCTGTCGACGCGATGACTATCGACGCGGGCGCGGTGACGACGAAGTGCCGCAGATGTTACGCAAGACCCTGCTGGCCAACGATGTCCCTGACGACAGCATTCACATCATCCCGGACGAACAGGAGGCTACCCAGCGTGCGCTGGAACTTGCCGGTCCGGGCGATGTAGTCCTGGTACTCGGCGACAAGATCAAGCGCTGCTGGAAGCAGATTATTTACTTCAAGCCAGGGGAACATGCCGGCAGCGACCAAACCGGCGGCATGGCACGCGTGCAAACCATGGACGTGCCTGGCTTTGAGTTGCCGGCCGACCTCGAGATCATTCGCGACGAACGCGGCGTGCGCATCGCTCGCGAAGAAGCGGATTAGGCGGAGACTTAAGCCGTGGAGGTTCTGGACTGCCGCCGCCTGACCGGCCCGAACGTGATCTGGGATCACCCCGGCGCGGTGCTGGACATCGCCTGTGACGACGACCAGGCCGGCGAACTGATCGCTGCGCTCGCCGACCGGCTCGAAGGCCTGCTGGCAGCCGTGGGATGGGCAGAAGAAGGGCTCGCGGCGCGCAAGTGCAGCGGCGGCATCAGCCTTGCCGTCTCGGCCCCGCTCGACGCCCTTTATGCGGCCACCGAAATTCTCGAAGCAGCGTGGGCTTTGCATATTGGCAAAGCAACCGGCGGCGAGGACGCATTGCTGGTCGCACTGAGAAATTCCATAGCGCAAGAGCGAAACCCGCGGCTCATAGACCTGCTGGCCGCCGCCAGGGCAAAGTCGGTTAGCTGCCTGGTGGATGATGACGAGGTCTCGTTGGGGCTCGGTCGGCATTCGCGCAGCTGGGCAGCGAGCGCGGTCCCGACGCCACGGGACGTGGACTGGGCGGTCCTTTGCGACATTCCTGTCGGACTGATCACCGGTACCAATGGCAAAACCACCTCGTCGAGGCTGGTGGCCAACATGGCCGCTGCCGCGGGCAAGACCTGCGGCCTGACATCCACTGACTGGATGGCGGTGGGCAGTGAGATTATTGACGAGGGTGACTATGCCGGTCCGGGCGGCGCCCGCACCGTGCTGCGCCATCAGCAGGTTGAAATCGCGATCCTCGAGACTGCACGCGGCGGCCTCCTGCGACGTGGTCTTGCTGTCGAGCATGCCGACGCAGCGCTCATCACCAATATTTCGGAGGACCACCTGGGTGATTTCGGCTCCCGCAGTCTTGCCGAGCTGCTGGACATCAAGTGGGTGGTCGCGCGCGCGCTTGATGACGAACGCCCGCTGGTAATAAATGCCGACGATCCACTGCTGGTGGCGCGCGCCGAAAATGCCGGCAAGCGTCTGTGTTTTTTCAGCCCCGACGCCGATGCGCCGGCGCTGCGCAGTCATTTTGCAGAGGGCGGCAGCGTCACGACGGTTATCGATGGCGAGTTTGCCCGCGGTGTGAATGGCGAATGGACACGGCTTGCGCGGGTCGCCGACGTTCCCATCACTTTCGGCGGTGCGGCACAGCATAACGTTGCCAACGCGCTGGGCGCTATCGGCCTCGCCAACGCACTTGGTCTGGCGGACGATGCTATTCGTCGCGGCTTGCTGGAAACGCGCCGCGGCGACAACCCGGGGCGATGCAATCTTTATGAGGTGGACGGCGTCAAGGTGCTGGTCGACTTCGCGCACAATGTTGAGGCCATGCACGCTCTTTTTCACCTCGCGCATAAACTGCCCGCAAAGCGGCGTTTGCTGTGCTTCGGCCAGGCCGGCGACAGACCGGATTCCGCTATCGAGAGTCTGGCGGAAAGCGCCTGGGCCATTGGCCTGGACCTGGTGGTCATCTCGGAACTTGAGAAGTATTACCGCGGCCGTGAGGCCGGCGAAGTCTTTGACATCATGTCGCGAGCCCTCAGAAAGGCCGGCGCGACATCTGCCCAGATCGAGCATTGTCCGAACGAGATGGCGTCGCTGAGACTGGCGATGAAGCGCGCCGAACGCGGCGACCTCGTGATCATGCTCGCCCTCGCGGATGCCACCGAAATTCGCGCCTGGCTGAAAGACAAGGAACAACATGAAGCCGCCTGAACCGCCGTCCGCCACCCTCGATTTCGTGCGCGCTCAGTTTCCCGGCCTCGCGAATGACTGGGTGTTCATGGACAACGCCGGCGGCTCGCTGCCGCTCGGCCGCGTGATCGACCGCGCGACACGCTACCTGCGCGAATGCCCGGTCCAGCTGGGCGCCAGCTACGAAGTCTCCATGCTCGCCCAACAACGCCTGGACGCGTCCGTGGCAGCGCTTACCCGATTCACCAATGCGCGGGATCCGGCCGAGATAATCCTGGGACCATCGACCAGCGCGCTCATTTCCCGCCTGTCACGCGCGCTCGCACCTCGTCTGCACAAGGGCGACGAGATTATCGTGACCAACGTCGATCACGAGGCCAATATCAGCCCATGGTGCCGGCTCGCCGAACGCGGCATCGTGCTGCGTACCTGGGAACTCAATCGTGACAGCCTGCGTCTGGAACTGGACGATCTCGGGACGCTCATGAACGCGCGCACGCGACTCGTGTGCTTTACGCACACGTCAAACATACTTGGCAGTATCGAACCGGTGGCCGAGATAACCCGGTTCGTTCATGAGCGCAATGCGCAAGTGTGCGTTGATGGCGTCGCTTATGCGCCCCATCATGCCATTGACGTGCAAGCCTGGGATGTCGATTACTACACCTTCAGCCTGTACAAGGTCTATGGACCGCACCAGGCTGTAATGATTGGCAAGCGGCCACTGCTGGAAGCGCTGGACAACATCAACCACTACTTTTTTGAAGCCGGCGATGTGCCCCTCAAGTTGCAACCCGGCGGCGTGAATTATGAACTCGCTTACGCAAGTGGCGGTATTCCCGAGTACTACCATGAACTCGGTGTGGCTGCCGGCGCACCCGATGGGGGGGATGACCAGGTAAAAATGAAATTTGCCGTGGACTGGATCAGCCGTCACGAAGCAAGCATCGCTGCTCCGTTGCTGGAATTTCTTGACGGCCACCCGCGGGTTCGGATCATCGGCAATCCGTCGGCGGCTTCGGCAGTGCGCACGCCGACTATTTCATTCGTGGTGGCAGATCGCGATTCGGCAACCATCCCGCCGGCAATAGATCCGCACAAGATCGCGATTCGCTGGGGACATTTTTATGCGCCGCGACTGATTGAGCACCTCGGACTCGCTCCGCAGAACGGCGTGGTGCGGGCTTCGCTCGTGCACTACAACACCGGCAAGGAAGTCGAGCGCCTTATCGGCGCGCTCGATCGCGCGCTATGACTGAATCCAATGCAAAGGATGGGGGGCCCAGCAAATCCCAGCTGAAACGGGAAAGCGCTGCGCTGCAAAAGCTTGGCGAGCAGCTGATCGATATGCCCCAGGCCCGCTTGCTTGCGATTCCGATGCCCGATGTCCTGCGCGAGGCGGTCATGACTGCCCGCCAGATGAAAAGCAGACGGGCGCTTTATCGGCAACGTCAGTACATCGGTCGGCTGATGCGCGAAATCGATGCCAGCGGCGTGCAGGCGGCGCTGGCAAAAGAAAGCGCCGATCAGAAGCAGGCGGCACGGCGTTTTCATCACCTGGAGACCTGGCGTGACCGACTTGTGGAACAGGGCGACGCGCTGCTCGGACAATTGCTCGAGGAATTTCCCGGCGCCGATCGCCAGCACGTTCGCCAGCTGGTGCGCCTGGCGCAGTTTGAGCGCGCCAATGACAAGCCGCCGGCACACGCACGTAGCTTATTCCGCTACCTGCAATCGCTGTCCCCGAAAACTCCAGATGATCAAACCGGACGAGATTGGTAAGATGACCCGATGAAACCACTGGTCGGCGTGATTATGGGCTCGAAGTCTGACTGGGGCGTGGTACAACACGCCTCACGTACCCTGGACGAGCTCGGCATTGAACATGAGACCCGCGCCATCTCTGCACATCGCACCCCCGATGCCGTACATCAGTATTGTTCCAGCGCCAGGGAACGTGGTCTCGAGGTCATTCTCGCGGCCGCCGGTGGCGCAGCGCACCTGGCAGGTGTAGCGGCTGCCTATACGACCCTGCCGGTTCTCGCTATGCCCATGGAATCCAAGCTGGATGGCCTGGATTCACTTTTGTCCATGGTGCAAATGCCGGCCGGCATACCGGTGGGCACGCTGGCGATCGGCAAAGCTGGGGCCATCAATGCCGCTTTGCTGGCCGCCGCTATCCTGGCCAACAAGTATCCCGAGGTCGAGTCCGCCCTGGACGGCTTCAGGCAGAAACAGCGCGAGAAGGTGCTGGCGCAGCCTGATCCGCGGAAGGACTGACCGCAGGCATACCCGTCGCACCCTTGCAACTGACCCGGATACCTGAATCCACCCACGCCCAGCGCCCGAGCACGCGTTTGTAGGCGCGCTTGACGCGATAGTGGACCCGGCCGTCATACCAGGAGAACACCTGCATGTCTGCCGGACGTGGGCACGGTGCCGCAAGGCTGGCGTCTTCCCGCCAGTATGACCAAGTCACCCGATGCGCCCCCATTGACGCCGGACTGGAGCCGAGCTGGCGCTCGATTTCGTAAGCGACGGTAAAAAAATCCGGCAGCGCGCCGGGGAACAGGCGGTGAGAAACCGCTTGCAGTGCCTCGGCCGATGCGCCGCGCACAGAAAGTGCCAATCTGAACATTTCGACCTCCTTGTCGAATAACAATCGCAGCTCAACAATTATCAGCCGCCCGGCGGCTTGTCAAAAATGCTGCCCGGGATTTTGCGATCCTCAGTCGCGAGGCTGCCTGGGTTCTGCTTCGCCGGAGTGCGCGGTGGTCCCAACCATAACGCCGATCCGCGACCTCGGTCCGCGGCCAGGTATTTGCGCCTGCAGCTCAACTACTTGCACCTGGCGTGCTCACGACAGGGCTTACGCCAGTTGCCATGCCAGCCGCACCCAGATCGCCAACAGCAACAACTGGCTCGCCAGGAACATGACAAATCGCGGCTTGACTTTGTTGATGCTCAGGTGAATGAGGCTGTGGCCCACCCGCAACACCACGTAGCCCCAGGCCAGCCAGCCAAATACCGCATCGACTCTGCCAGCAACTACCACCAGAATTATTGCGATATAAAAAAGCGGGGGAAACTCTGTCAGGTTGCGCAGGTGGTTGCTCACCTTGACGACCTCGGCGGGCGCATCGCCCTGGAAAATTTCAAAGTAGGTTTCCTTGAGTTGCCTCGCCCGCATCGCCGCCAGCCTTACCTGCAAATTGCGCAGGGTGACGAGAAAGGTCCAGATGAACAACGCAAGCATGGGCCAGAATAACTGATTCATGGCAGTCTCCGTTCAATGGGCAAATGGCAGAACCAGCCCGCAGGAATTGCAGCGATAAGCCGTGATTTTGCGTACTGCTTTCTTGTCGTATTTCACGCCCCCGGTTTTTATGCCCAGCATCTTGCTCGCCTCGACCTTGCCCGGGTGCCAGGATAATTGCCGGGCGGATCCCTCCGAACTGGCGATGTCCGGGATAAATCCCTCTTTCATGGTCGTGTTACAGGCCACACATGTTGGTGCTTTGCTCACAGAATTCTCCCGATCACCCTGCAGAAATGGCCAGACTCAAAGCGTGCGCGGTTTTTGAGAAAACGATGCCTATCCTCGCAGATTCCGCCGGTTCAGGATGGGTATTTCTTTTTCATCCACTTCACCGACTCACGAATCAACTTGCGCAAAGTCGGCAAGTGCACATCATCGAGCTTGTTTATGTAAAGACATGACTTGCCCGTTTTGTGCTTGCCGAGTTTCTCCATCAGCGGCTCGTAATTCGCAAAACCAGGCATGATGTAAAGGACGAGATTCTGCTTGCGCGGTGAAAAACCGACCAGCATAAAATCACCTTCGCGCCCGCTCTCGTACTGGTAATGGTAACTGCCGAATCCTATCAGCGAGGCGCCCCACATCGCTGCTTTTTCGCCAGTTTCCTGTTCCATGACTTCGAGAATCTTCCATGCGTCATTGCGACGTGTCTCGTTTTCTACGGCGTTGAGAAACTTAGCGACACTGCGTCGATTTTTTGTTGTCTTGTTGGCTGCCATGTTTCCCCCGTTGCAAGTTGTGCGCCATCCCGCCCTACCGGCCGACGGCTTATTGCAGTTCCGGTAGCGCGCGAAGATCCGGCTCGACAAAGTTTTTGCGCGCCTCTTCGGACATGAGCCGGGTCATCGAATAATAAGCTGACAATGCCGGCGGCGTGCGCGTAAACAAATCATCGTTGCGCGCTGCAAAAGTCTCCCAGTCTTCCCCGGGGCAGATTCGCGAAGCGATCAGCCTGGCAAAAGCGACGGTCACAGTTTCATGATATTCCGGCAACTTGTCGAGGACCTCGCCGTTATAGCGCATGATGCCTGCACGAATTCTCTCCAGTGCCTCGGGATAGCTGGCCTGCCTCAGGCACAGCCATGCCATGCGCACGTGCGCGGTGTGGGTCCAGAGTTCCGGGTCGAGGGTACAGTTTTCGAAATCAATCAGAAACTGCGCTTCGTCCGGTTGCATCGCGACCTTACCTTTACATGCCTTTGGGAATCGCGCTGCCGCCGATTATCAGCAAGTTGCCGACGTCCAGCGCTGCGGGATCCCGGCCATTGCCGCGCATCTCATTGATTACCAGGTCTGTGCGTCCGTCGGCATCGACATCGCCCCAGGCAGCGCTATACATGAGGGTATCGCCTTCATCTTCGCTGGATGTGCGCCCGCGCGCACCAAGAATGTCGGTAATCAGAAACTGTGCCGGGTCGGGCCGCCGGCCTGCAGCCAGATCGATGACCGCCGGCCACGGTCCTGACTGACCCCACAAAACGTGCACGATTCCTGCATCCGTGCGGCCCAGGGGATCCGCCAATGGCGAAGCAACGACCAGATCGAAGTTGCCGTCGTTGTCCAGGTCACCGTGTGCTGAGGTATCCCCGGAGATTGACGAGATCGATTGGCCGAGGATATGGCTGATGCGCACGGACGGCGGCGGTGACCCTATGTTGAAATTCAGACCCTTCAGTTGTCCAGCCGAAAACAGGACATGACCGAGGCCGGCATCCAACAAGCCATTGGCGTCACCCTTTATGTCACCGACATACAGATCTACATCGCCATCCGCATCGTAGTCTTCTCCACCGAGCAGGTCCTCACCAAAACGCTCACTGGTGAAAACATTGCTCAGTACGCCGCCGTCAATCCGGCTCACCGATCCTGGTGCAGCATCCACCGCGAAACGCAGGCCTGGCATCCAGGGATCGGATGCCGGAATGTTGTCATCCCAGACGATAAAAAGGCTGCCACCTGGGTTGCCGCCATTGCGCACTGCTGAACCCGGCGGCGCTCCATCAGCCTCTATCAATCCGCCCACTCGCGACAGCGCAGCGGCTATCAGCAATTCGCTACGCCCGTTGCCGTCGAGGTCTGCCACGCTCACCGTACCGCCAAAATGGTAATCGGCAGCGCCGGCCGGCGGCTCGATTTTCAAAAGGTGGCCAGCCAGCAAACTGGTGCCGAAATCGGCCAGATCCACATCCAGGTTCATGTCCAGATGCGCGCCGCCGCGCAGCACGTACACCAGGCCGCTATTTGAAATACTGTTGTGATCGGCCTGGTCCGCGCCCACCACGATGTCGGCGACGCCATCGCCGGTGATATCACCGCTGCGCAGCCAGAATCCAAGACGATCGAGTGTGCCGGCACCCACCAGCGTCAGTACGTTGACCGACGGCGGTGGCGCTGCAAGGTCGAGGACCTGGCCGTTGTCAGCAAGGTCCCGTAAGGCAGCGTTACCGACCACAACCGACAGCGCACCCGCGCCAGGCCTGTCCGGGCCAGACGCCCGGTAATTGAACCGGCCGATAATGAGATCGCCAAGACCATCGCCGGTGACGTCGTCCATCCAGATCTCGCCTCCGGTGGCCTCTGCGGGTCCTGCGCCATAGATCTTCAGAACACGCGGGTCGGGTAAGGCCGTATCGACGCCACCCAGGACAAAACCGTCACCGAATATCAGCGACACCAGGCCAGCACCCGAGCGGCCCAGCGGTGAGGCCTGCATCGCCGACATGGCAAAATCCTCAAGTCCATCGCCGTCGATGTCGAAGCCCGCGGCAACCGGCACACCGAAGCGCCCCGTGGAATCGCCGCCATCGGCCTTGAAACGTCCTTGCCCAGTCGAGGCTGCCGCCAGGTCCAGTGTCACGGTGGTCGGTGGAGGCGGATCGGGCGGCGGCGCAAGAACCGGGTCACTGCTGCCGCCGCAGCCGACGAGCAAAGTCGCGGTCATGAGTGCTAACCATCGGTTTTCTGGCGACATTTATGGTCTCGTTTTGGTTGCATGCGGAGGCCGGTCAAACCGTGCCCCCCGACTATAAGGGATAGCAGCCGCATTCGCCGCTGACCGGATGACAAAGATCACCGTTGGCGACGCCATCGGTGAATCAGCACATCAAGGCCAATTTCGCCCAGTGCTGTCCCGAACGGCTTCTCACCCAGATACTCGAAGCCGAGCCGTTCATACAGGGCACGCGCCCGCGGATTCGATTTGAGCACGTCCAGCCACAGTACTCGCTCACCGCGCTGCCACACGGTTTCGAATACGGCTTCCATCAACAAGCGACCCAGGCCTTGCCCTGTAAACGCCGGCAGAAAGTAAATTTTCTGTAATTCGGCGCCAGTGTTATTTGTCAGCGGCACCGGGCGTGCCCAGTTAATGCGGGCAAAACCAACCGCCTGCCCACGCACTTCCAGCAACAAGAAGGTGTGCAACTGCGGACTGGCAAGCTGCGCGCGCAGCACCACCGGCGAGAAATCGCGCTCGATAAAAGCTCTGAGTTCTGGCGGCGAATACACTTCCGAGAACCAGGCCATGCCGGTTTCCTGTCCCAGCTGCGCAAGGGTGGGGACGTCTCCAGTTTGCGCCTGCCTTATGACAACTGCGTTTGCTTTAACCCGCTCTTTAGTCACCAATCTTCGCGATGCGCTCCTCGGACCATATGACTGCCTGGCGTCCCGCTCCGCCTGCCTTATGCACAGCCTAACCGTCAGTTTTTTGGGTGACGCCCTCGCCGGCAGGCGGGACGAATAGCCAGGCCGGGACCTCGGTCATTCTGCCACGGAACACCAAGCGCCGTTCAATGTCCTAAACTCGTAGGCGGTAAATCGTGTTGTGGCACCGGCGCATGTCTCACTGGGTGTCCGGCATTGCGCCCGGCCAACCGGAGAATTTAATTTGCTAATGAGGTAGTGAAATGAGCCCTGTCAAAATATCCGTGAGCACTCTTTTTTTCTGGTTGCTGGCGTCTCTGGTCCAGGCTGCCGACTTTATTCCCTCGGCCATCAAGGATGACAGCGCCGAACAGGCAAAAGAGGCGGAACGGGCCTTCGACGATCAGCGCTATGCCGATGCTTACGAAATTTACCAGGAGGTACTCGCGCCGCGCGGCGACAAGTATGCCCAATACATGATCGGCTATATGTATCTCAATGGCCTGGGCAAAGATGCCGATCCGGTTCGCGCGGCGGCCTGGCTGAAGTTGGCCGCCGAACGCAACGACCAGGCGTTCGTGCAGCTCAGCGATAAAGTCTGGCAGAATCTTGACAGTGCGGCGCAGAATAAAGCCGAAGAAAATCACGCGAATCTGCAGGCTTTGTATGGCGACTGCAAGGTCATGCGCACCATGCTAAAAGAGGAAAAAGATCTGCTGACACCGGTAACCGGAACCCGCCTCACTTCCAATGTGGCCCTGCCGGTAACCCGCCGCACCGGGGCAGGCGGGTACCTCAAACCGGAAGACAGGAGTTTCCTGCGCGAACTTCAGAAAGAGCGCAAGCAGTACCTAAAAGAGCATTGCAAATCGCGAGACGCCAGAAACCGCTAGGTGACACTCAGGCATCTTGCCGCAGTCGACCGAGTGTATCTTTCACTTTTGTTGCTATCAGATCTCTCACCTGGCGGAATTCACCGGGCGGCATATCACGGGGGTCCGGAATCACCCAGTCTTCTCGGCACTGCGCACGAACATTCGGGCAGGCGTCGCCACAGCCCATGGTGGCAACAAAGTCATATTCAACATCCGGGATTTCGTCGAGAGATTTCGAAGCATGCACCCTGAGATCATAGCCAAGTTCCGCCATGGCAGTGATGGCCTTCGGATTGACAATCCCGGATGGTCGCGACCCGGCGCTGAACACCTCGACTGCATCACCACCGTGCATGCGCGCGAGGGCTTCCGCCATCTGGCTGCGATTTGAGTTCTCGACACAGACAAACAGCAGCCGAGACGGTGCCTGGTATTTTTCTTCCCGCAAGTGATTCACCCATTCCTGTCAGACTTTGTCACGAGGTCGTGCCACCAACAGTTAACCCATCGATGCGGAGCGTGGGTTGTCCCACACCCACCGGTACGCTCTGCCCTTCCTTCCCGCATACGCCAACGCCTTCGTCCATGGCCAGATCTCTGCCAACCATACTTACACGGGTCAGTACGTCGGGTCCGTTGCCAATCAGGGTTGCGCCCTTGACCGGACTTGTCACCCTGCCCTTTTCAATGAGGTAAGCCTCGGATGCAGAGAACACGAACTTGCCGGAAGTAATATCGACCTGACCACCACCGAAATTGACCGCGTAAAGGCCCTTGTCGACCGAAGCGATAATTTCTGCCGGGTCGTGGGCCCCGGCCAACATATAAGTGTTGGTCATGCGCGGCATGGGCAGGTGAGCAAAAGATTCGCGGCGGCCGTTGCCGGTCGACGCCTCGCCCATCAGACGCGCGTTCATCTTGTCCTGCATGTAACCCACCAGCACACCGTTCTCGATCAAGGTCGTGCAGCGGGTCGGTGTGCCTTCGTCATCCATGTTGAGCGATCCACGCCGCTTCTCCAGCGTGCCATCGTCAACCACAGTACACAGTTCGGAGGCGACTTTTTCACCCCTGCGCCCGGCGAAGGCCGAGGTGCCCTTGCGATTGAAGTCACCCTCGAGACCATGCCCGATTGCCTCGTGCAGCAAGATGCCTGGCCAGCCGGGGCCCAGCACAACATCCATGGTTCCGGCCGGCGCCTCCACAGCATCCAGCAGCACCAGTGCCTGGCGCACAGCTTCGCGGCCATAATCCGCCGCCCGTTCGCCTTCGAGAAAATACTCGTAGCCGACGCGCCCGCCACCGCCCACATAGCCTTGTTCGCGGCGTCCATTCTGTTCAACGATCACCGATACGTTCAATCGCACCAGGGGGCGAATATCGGCATTCAGGGTGCCGTCGCTGGCCGCCACAAGCACAACCTCATGAACACCGGCCAGGCTTACCATCACTTCCTTCACCCGGGGATCACATGCGCGCGTGCGGGCATCCACATCCTGCAATAACCGCACCTTGGCCTCGTCGTCCAGCGTTTCCAGAGGATCCATCGGCAAGTAGAGCTTGTGTCCCGGCGCAGCTTTCCATGCGCACAGCGCGTTTTTGCCGCCCTGGCGGGCGATGGCGCGGGCGGCCTCGCCTGCTTGCGTCAGGGCCGGCAAGACCAGGTCATCGGAGTATGCGAAGCCGGTCTTCTCTCCGCTCATTGCGCGCACACCTACACCTTGCTCAATGCTGTGACGCGCGTCCCGAACGATGCCGTCCTCGAGCGACCAGGATTCATGGCGGCTGAGCTGAAAATACAGATCTGCATTGTCGACCGCGTGGCCCATGATATGACCCAGGGTTTTCTGCAGGAGGCCCTCGTCCAGGCCGGTAGGCTCCAGGAGCGTCTGTCGGGCGATCTCCAGTGGATTGGTTGTCATATCAATCGATGCTGCATGCCAGGAACAAAGAAACGGCGGATTCTACCGGAAAACATGCAGCCTGCCGTGGGAAGCGAGTTCACAGGCGCCTGTGCTCCAGCGCCGGAAATGCAGCCCGAATCGCCGCAGCCCTTGCCATGTCGAGCCGCGCCAGCGCTATGTCGGGCGCGTCGGCACATTCCGCCAGCACCTCGCCCCATGGATCGACGATCATGGAATGGCCCCAGGTCGTTCGTCCACTTGCATGTCGACCGCCCTGCGCCGCGGCAATAATCGGGCACAGGTTTTCGACCGCCCGGGCACGGACCAGGAGGCGCCAGTGGGCAGCGCCGGTAGGCCTGGTGAACGCCGCAGGCAGGGCAATTGCCTGCATGCCCATGCCGAGCATTGCCCGAAACTGCTCGGGAAAGCGCAGGTCATAACAGACCGCCAAACCCAGACCGCCAAGCGGCGATTCACACACCACGGGCGCATGACCGGCGACTGTCTTTTCGGACTCGCGATACTGTTCCTCACGGCCGGGAATCCTGACGTCGAACAGATGCACCTTGTCGTAGCGGGCGCGTTGCTCGCCAGCAGGATCAAATACCAGACAGGAAGAATGGAAGCGGTCTTGGCCCGCACGAATTGGTATCGTGCCACCTGCGATCCAGCAGCTTGCTTGCCGAGCGGTTTGCGCGAGCCACGACTGTATGGGCCCCTCGCCCGGCTGTTCCGCAATCGCCAGGCGCTGTGCATCGCTGCGCCCCATAAATGCGAAGTTCTCCGGAAGCACCACCAGCAATGCGCCGCCAGCCCTGGCCTTGTCGATGAGCGCAGCGGCGGCAGACAGATTGGCCGACACTTCTGTGCCCGAGGTCATTTGAATTGCCGCGACGACCAGCCCGGCGTCCTGCTCATCAGCCACCCGGTTCCTCCTCAGGTACCGGCGGGTTGTCCTCGCGGGGCGCCTCGGCCACGGCCTGGTCGACACGCAGGAATTCCGGTTCGTCCCAGGACCCCGTTACCCGATAAAACACTTTCGACATGTCCTTGAGGGGGTCTTTGAGTATCTCCGAGAAGATGAACAGAGCTGCGCCGACAGCGGGACCGGCCGCCAGGGCACCCGCTACCGGCAGGGCAGAACCGAAGTTCGCCCGCACCACCGCTGTCTGATCATAATCGCGGGCAACCAGACCGGCGCGCCCGGCAATACCGATGTCGGCAGCAGGCCCCTTCAGAATCAGGTTATTGGTGTAGGCCTGTCCTTCCACCAGTTCGAAATCGCCCGAAATTGAATCGAATCCGAAGCCGGTATCGAAGACGTCACGAAAATCAAGCGACAGGCGCCGCGGCAGCGCCGCAATGGAAAGCAGACCAAACATGCGGCCGGCACCGGGTTCGACTTCCAGCAGCTGACCGTCACCCACCCGCACGCTGACCGAGCCGGAGAGCTGCTCCCGAAAACGCTGGTCTGGCGGCCCTGGCCATTCAAGCTGTGCTGTGACCGTGGCGGCATCTGCCTTCATGATCGGATCAAATGCCAATTGCACCAGGGTTCGCAATACGTTGCTTGCGTTTAATTCGAACGCAAAGCTGCTGGTCTCGCGGCCTTCGGCCACTTCCCACCTGCCATTGCCCGCTATTGTGAACCCGGGATCCGTGGTCTTGATACTTTCGGCCAACAGGCCGTAAGGCGTACGCGTTATATTTGCTTCGAGGGACCCGAAGTTCATGTCATCGTAAATAAATTCCGCGGCCGTAATGCGCATGGCAGGCAAGTCGCGCGGGTCGGCGGTTTCCGGCTCGCCCTCGGTGATATCTTCCGGCATCAATACCAGGCGTACCATATCCGCGAACACCGGTTCGTCCCCTGCGAGATTCTCCGGAATCAGCAACGAGCCCTCCACGCGATCGCTGGTCACCTGGGCCAGCCATTCCCGCGCGTTTCGATCAAGCTTGACCCGGGCCGCGGGGATCACCTGGCCATAGGCCAGCAGTCGATTTACCTGCAGGTTGACCGAGCGCAGCAATGGCGGCCCCTCGTCCCTTTGGTCTTCGCCCCATTCGACGCTGATCCAATCGTCCAGCGCCAGCAGGTCCGCTTCGCCGGTCACCACCAGGCCCTCGGTTGGCGGCAAGCCAGGTATCGGGCCACCCAGGCGCACGGCACTGCGATCGTGCCGCCATTCAGCACCTGTCTTGCCGAATTGGCTGTTGCTGGTCAGCACGTTACCGAATTCAGTCTGCATGCTGATCTGGCCGTCAGCTGGAAAACGAATATCCGCGGTAAAGCGACGACTCTCAGCTGCCGGCTTATAGGCCGGTTCCGGCAGAATGACCGCCATGCCCGCGAGGTTGGACCGCACAAAAATATTAAACTTTTCATCGCTGGCAGAAGGCCGGGGAAAGCGCGCTGTTGCCTGCCAGTCAGTCTCGCCTGCAAGCACGGCCTGCACTGGAAAGGGCAGATTGTTGATCAGATTCGTGGCGGAGTGGCGGCCGTCGATTTCGATCAGGGTGGCATCTACAATGCCGTTTGCATTGCTGCCCGGACGAATATCGAACGTAACCGCTCGACCAAAAAGGTTGGCATTCACATCATTGGCGCGCACTGCCTGTTCGGTAAAATTGATGTCGCCGTCTACCTGAGTGAATCGCTGATCCAATCCGCTGATGCCCAGCCATTCGGCCTGCACTGCGGTATTACCATTCACTCTGAATTCGTTCATGCGCATGAGCGGCAAGTTGAGGACCACCTCGGTCTGCGCGCCACCCGCACCCCTGATATCGTCGAGTCGCGGACCCAGCACGTTTGCCACCGGACTTTCGCGCATGAAGGCCAGCAAATCCGAAACGGTGCCCCGTGCCTGACCTTGCATGATCAGTATGGGATCTGAGAAATCCGAGATTTCAGCCGTGGAGCCGGACACGTCATTGCCGGAAATGCTCCCGGAAAGTATCCGCCCCCGGTAACTGGCATTTTCCAGGACCGCTTCCAGGCGCGCACCTTCAATGGCCGGCCAGTCCCGGGCAAAGGCGAAGCGCATATTCTGGATGACGGTTCGGGCCCGAAAGACGCCCTCCCCGTTGGCAAACGGATAGGCTCGAACCGGGCCATTGAATCGCACAGTCGTCTCAGGGGCGCGCCCCGATACCAGCGCGCCATACAGCCAGCGATAAGCCATGGGCGGCAGTTTGTTTTTTGGCAGGTAGTCGCGCGCGCCGAGAATCTCAAGGTCCAATATGCGGGCATCGAGATCCAGTACAGGGGAAGCGTCATCCGGCAAAGCCATGGAAAAGTTGCTGATCATTGCAAAAGCCGGCGTTTCGATTTTGAAATCTTCGCTGTCGAATTGCCAGGCGCCCGTAACTCGCTTCCAACTCAGGCTGCCGCGCATCGAATCCACCGGCATGGGCCCATCAAATAGTGACGGCAAGAGCAAGGACGAAGCAGCAGTGTCCATTTCAAGAAAGCCACCGGTATCGTCCATGCGCAACTTGCCAGTCAGCCCGTTGGCGCCCGGCAATGACTCGTGTGGGTTGACCGAGAGATCGCTGAATTCGCTGCGCAATGCGAAACTTGAGGTCTCACCATCCCTCAGGCTCCTGTTTATAACCAGCTCACGCAATTCACCGCGCGGCGCCATCTCACCGAGTGTTTCCCTCAGCCTTCCCTCTGGTAACCAGTCGGCAACGGGCTGTAAGTCCTCCAGGCGCAGATAGCTCGCGTCCATGTAGACAATTTCGACCGACTTGTCGCTGCTTGCGGTGTGCTCAAGTGTGAATCTGCTGGCCGGCCAAACCAGGCCGTCACGCTCTACAACCAGGTTGCTGGCGGCTGCTTTCCAGCCGCTCGCTTCACGATCCCACTCGATCAGCCCGCCAATTCGTGACCAGCCCTGAGGCTGCTGCTCGCGTGCGGCAAAGACAAATTCACGCAGGTTGATGTTGGCGCTGAAGTGCTGCAGCACGCGTCCGGTCATGCCAAGATTGGCCACCAGGTCGGCCCGACCATCAAGTACTTCCGGCAGGCCCTCGGGCAAAATCTCGCCGACGCCGGCGAGGTCGATCTGCTCCAGTCGCACGGAGGCCTGCCAGCGTATGGCCAGCGGGTCGTTGATCGCATCGGCGGTATTGAGCTTGAATTCGGCGAATTCACCCAGGCTCGCGGGCAGGCGGGCCGAGCCTTCAATCAACAGCTTGCTGCGCCCGTGATCAATGGCCAGGTCCACGTTCGAAAAGCGCCAGGGTCCGTGCCCGGCGCCGCGGTCTACATACAGAATGGCCGCATCACGAAACTCTATGCTGCCCCTGGGCAATACCTGAAAAACCGGTGCCATGGCTCGCTTGGCGCCGCCGGCCGGTGGCGTCTGACCAGTGAGATGCAGGATGCCGGCTTCGTTTCGCTCCAGCGACAGGCGTGTCCCTTCCAGCACGACTTTACCGGGGCGTACTGTACCTTCGCGCAACAACTCGCCGAGGCTGATGCCGACGCTGCCTTCCGCAGCCTCGATCAGTATCTGGTCCGAATCGCGTGCATACAGACGTGCCGCCTGAAAGGTCAGTTCCGGCCCGCCAAACGACCAGCGGGCATCGAGGCGACCCAGCTTTACTGGCAAGCCCACGGCCTTGCTTGCCCAACCCTCGATCTGCGCATGGTAAGCAGGGATCTGCGGCAGCATCAGACGAAACAGGCCCAGTGCCACGGCCAACAGGATGACCAGGGCTGCGAAGGTGCCTGCCAGCCAGCGCCAGAGCCTTTTCAGCGAGAAGATCATCAGCCTTGTCGATTGCTCATGGTGATCACATCAAAACAACGTCGTAATGTTCCTGGGAATAAAGCGCCTCCGCCTGCAGCCGTATTGGTTTGCCGGTGACTGCTTCAAGCTCGGCCAGGCTCGCGGATTCCTCGTCCAGCAGCAGTTCGATGACTTCCGAGTGCGCGAGCACCATCAGTTCCTGAAAATCGAACTGACGCGTCTGGCGGATAATATCCCGGAAGATCTCGTAGCAGACCGTCACCGGCGTCTTCACGGAACCACGGCCCTCACAGGTTGGACAAGGCATGCACAGCACATGTTCCAGGCTTTCGCGGGTCCGCTTCCGGGTCATTTCTACCAGACCCAGCGAGGACACCTCACAAATTGCCGTTCGCGCATGATCCTTGGCGAGATAACGTTCCAAGGCCTGCATGACCTGCTGGCGGTGTTCGTCATCCTCCATGTCGATGAAATCCAGAATTATGATCCCGCCAAGGTTGCGCAGGCGCAATTGGCGGGCGATCGCCTGGGCTGCCTCGAGATTGGTCTTGAAAATAGTTTCTTCCAGATTGCGGTGTCCGACATAGCCGCCTGTATTAACGTCTATGGTGGTCATCGCCTCGGTCTGGTCGATAATCAGGTAGCCGCCCGATTTGAGTTGAACTTTGCTGTCCAGCGCCCGTGAGATTTCGTCCTCCAGACCGTACAAATCGAATATCGGCCGGCTGCCCGTGTACTCCTCGATACGGGATGCCAGCTCCGGCATGAAGATCTGCACGAATCGCTGCATACGGCCGCAGGTCGCTGCATCGTCGACCCGCACGCGTTCTACTTCCGTGCCGAGCAGATCGCGCAACACCCGCAATGGCAAGACCAGATCTTCATGCACCAGACCGCCGGGTTCGGTCTGCGCGATCTGCTTATGCACCAACTCCCATAATTTGAGCAGAAACATCATGTCGGCGCGCAGTGCCTCGCGCGTCGTACCCTCGGCCGCGGTGCGAACAATAAAACCACCGTTCTCGCCGACATCCGCCAGCTCGTCGACCAGGTCCCGCAGGCGATTGCGTTCATCTTCATCTTCTATGCGAGAGGAAACGCCGATCCCCTGCCCTTTGGGCATGTAAACCAGGTAACGGGAAGGAATCGTTACGAAAGTGGTCAGCCGAGCGCCTTTGCTGCCCAGTGGATCTTTCAGTGCCTGCACCAGGATATCGCCGCCTTCCGTGACCAGCTCGCGGATATTGTCGGGTCCGGGCGCCACGATGCCGTTTTCATCCTCGACCACCGGCCGTGCTATATCCGAAACATGCAGGAACGCGGTGCGTTCAAGGCCGATATCGATAAATGCGGCCTGCATACCCGGCAATACACGGGATACCTGGCCCTTGTAGAGATTGCCAACGATGCCTTTGCGACTGGTTCTTTCAATGAACACTTCTTGCAGCACGCCGTTCTCCACGACAGCGACCCTGACCTCGGAAGGCGTGACATTGACCAGCAGCTCTTCACGCATGAGCGCGTTCCCCCTTCAGACCGGGAATATCGACACCGAAGCTGGCCAGTAATCTTGCGGTGTGAAACAAAGGCAATCCCATCACGCCGGAGAAACTGCCCTCAAGCCTCTCGATGAATACCGCACCGGTCCCTTGCACCGCGTACGCGCCGGCCTTATCCGCCGGTTCTCCGGTTTGCCAATACGCTTGTATTTCTGTCGCTTGCAGGTCCCGGAACCAGACGCGGCTGATATCCAGCGCCACGTCACTGCGATCGCCTCGAACCAGTGCCACCGCCGACAACACCTTGTGGTCGCGCCCGGACAGTTGCTCCAGCATCGCCAGCCCTTCAGCCCGGTCAGCCGGCTTACCCAGCATTTCTTCATCCACCACCACTACGGTGTCGGCAGCGAGCACCGCGTACTCGTCGGCATTGAGGGCCTGGCGGACTGTATTGGCCTTGGCCAGCGCCATGCGCTGCACGAAGTCTGCCACTGCCTCGCCCTGGTTGCGTATTTCAGGAATCTCCGCCGGCCTGACGCGAAAAGCCACGCCAATCTGGGCGAGCAGTTCCCGGCGCCTCGGCGACGCCGAGGCGAGATATATAAAGTCTTGATTCACAAGAAATAGTGTCCCCGCTCCGGGCCCCGAGCGCAAGGTATTCCGTCACCTCCTGCCGGCGCAAGGAGCTGCCGCCTTCAGTTGCGGTGGTAGGGGTGGTGTTTGAGGATGGACCAGGCGCGATAGAGCTGCTCTGCCAGTACGATGCGCACCAGGCCATGGGGCAAAGTCAGGCGCGACAGCGACCACTGCAGGCCGGCGCGCCGGCGACAGCCTGAGCCAAGGCCGTCCGGGCCGCCAATCAGGAAGATCACGTCACCCCCGCCAGCGAACCACTGGTCCATGCGCGCCGCCAGGCGCTCGCTGTCCATCTGGGTACCGCCGACTTCCATGGCGACCACCGTATCCTTGGCGCCCGGCACAGCCAGCATGCGTTTTTCTTCTGCCAGTACGGCGCGCCCGGGATCCATGCCCTTGCTGCGCGCGCCGAGTGGAATCTCGACGAGCTCGAGTGCACATTCGCGCGGGAGACGGTCCGCATAGAATTCGAACCCCTGGTTTACCCAGGCAGGCATCCGTGTACCCGCCGCCACCAGCCTGAAGCGCACTTTGATCCGCGCTCAGGAACTGCGCCTGGTGGCCAGGTCTTCGCGTCCGGGCGACGGCGACCAGAGCTTTTCGAGATTGTAGAAATCCCTGACTCGCGGCAACATCAGGTGCACCACTATCTCATCCAGATCTACCAGGACCCATTCACCCTCTTCAGCACCCTCTACGCCCAGCGGTCTGTGGCCGCCTGCCTTGGCTTCTTCGATCACTTTGTCCGCCAGTGATTTGACATGACGATTCGAGGTACCGCTCGCTATGATCATGCTTTCGGTGACGCTGGTGAGCGCGCTCACGTCCAGCTCCTTTACGTCACGTGCCTTTAATTCTTCCAGCGCATGCAGGATGCGACTGTGCAGCTTGCTAGGGGTCATCGGGTTCGGGTTACTCCTTTGCGGCTTCGGTCATGGCGGCCGTTCTGCTGCTCGCGACTGCAGCGTCACCGCTATAACAACCGCTTTCAATAATTAGCTTGCGTACCGATTCAGGCATGAGGTAACGCGGGTCACGGCCAGCATGCACAATGTCACGCAGCGCGGTCGATGAAATCTCCAATTGCGTTACCGCATGCACATAGATGCGTCCGGCACGGTATTCGTGCAAGTCATTGACGCTGGCCGTGCCGCTTTCGACCATGAGTTCCGCCAGTGGCCCTGTGTCAGGCGTTTTCCAACCCGGTCTGTGGGCGACAACCACGTGTGCGAGTTGCATCAGTTCCCGCCAGTGGTGCCAGCTTGGCAGTCCCAGAAACGCGTCCATACCAATAATCAGGCACAGGGATCGATGGGGATACTCGGAACGCAACGACAATAAGGTGTCCACTGAATAAGACGGACCATCGCGGCGCATTTCCCGGTCATCTACGTTGAAGCCGGGCTGGCCCTCGGTCGCCGCCTGCACCATAGCCAGGCGCGTCGCGGCATCCGCTATCGGGACTTCACGGTGCGGCGGTATGCCGCAGGGAATGAAGCGAACCTCCGAGAACTGCAGGGACTTCAGGAACTCGAATGCGGTGCGCAGGTGGCCGTAATGAATGGGGTCGAATGTGCCGCCAAATACACCGATTGGATTCATTGCCTAACCCGCTCTCCTGAGCGCGATGCCAGTACGAAATACAGGTTGGCCCGCCAATTCACAGGCCAGATCGCTGAGCATGGCCCAGGGTTCGCCCTCGCCCTGTCCCTTGGCCGCCATATCGATCCGCACGACGTATTCGATCATCCGGTAAATGCGTCCCAGTTCGTGGCGACTGACACCGGCCTTGACAGTCTCACGGCGGCTGCTCCAGATGCGCGCCTTGGCGATGGCGGCGGCAACGGGCAGACCCGCCTGCATCAGTACCTGCACTCGCGCTACTTCGTGCAGCGCACTGTTCAAAGCCCACTGCACCAGTTGCACAGCGACGCCCTCGGCGCGTAATCCATCGATGATTCGCAGTGCGCGTGCCGCATCACCCAGCAACACGGTATCGGCCAGCTTAAAGACGTCAAATCTCGCACTGTCTGCGACGCTGCGCATCAGTGTTTCGGTATCAATCGCGCCGGCGCCGTGAGAGAGGCGCAATTTTTCTATTTCCTGGGCGGCGGCGAGCAAGTTGCCTTCGACGCGCTCGGCGAGAAACTCGGCCGCGCTGCGCGGGCACTTGAGTCCGGCGCCGCGCATCCTTTGCAGGATCCACTGGGGCAGGCGCGCGCGGTCGACCGGCCACGCCTGCACATGCACGCCGAGTTTTACAAATGCTTTAACCCAGCTCACCCGCTTGTCCACTTTGCCGGTAATCATGATCAGCAAGATATCTGCCGGCGGATTCCCGAGGTACTCCGTCAGTGCCGCGGCACCCGCCTTGCCAGGCTTGCCACCCGGCAGCCTTACTTCGAGGATACGTCGCTCGGAAAACAGGGAAAGATTCGCGCTGCTGGCGTGCAGCTTGTCCCAATCGAATCGCGCGTCGGCGAACAGGATCTCGCGACTTTCGTAGCCCTGCTCACGGGCGCGCGCTCGCAGGGCATCAGCCGCTTCTCCCAACAGCAACGGTTCATCACCGGACAGCAGGTAGGCGGGCGCGAGCTTGCTTTTCAGGAGACCGGGAAGCTGATCGGCTGAAACCGTCTTCACGTATCACTCAGGCGGGAGTTCATAGGGGCATGATACCCGGACGCAGGTCACCGGGCCAGCACCGGCGTGCTCTGGCCGGGGCGCACGAACTGGAGTATGAGGCGACAAATCGGCTGGCGGTGCAGTCGCTCAAATGCCCATTTTCTGCAGGGTGTCCACGAGGCGGCGCAAGGTGAATGCCAGGGTCGGATGTGACGCCTGAAAATCGCCCATGGCCATATTCACCCGTTCCCCCATATCCGTCTCGCCGCCATCGCGGGTCTCGTCCAGTTCATCGAGGCGTTCCTCGATGTCATCCAGCAGTGCCCGCAGCGCCTCCTCTTCAGTTTCGGCCAGGCCCTCCGTGTTTTCGAGCTCAGCATGAACTTTACCCAGCATTGCCTTGAGATTTTCGACAGACATATCGGCATTCACCTCGATGCGCGGTGGACAAGCACCACCTTCACCCTATGTTAGCACCGGCAGGCGAGACCGGTGCCACGTCAAAGGCCAGGCTGATTCGCGGCTCGTCGCTTTGCAATGGAATTGTCTGATGGTAAAAAAAAGCAGGAAACAGAAACATACGACCCTCGCGGGGTACCAGGCGGCGAACCGGGAACCGGGCCGCGCCTGCCAGGTGCTGCGGTGGTCGTCCAAACTCTATCCACCCGGCCTGGGCTTGGTCATCACTGCTGACGCCCCTGGGGATGCGCGCATAGTAAACGCCGGACAGCCAGGCGCTGGGGTGAATATGGGGTAACTGGTGTCCCTGGCTGCCCATGACCACCGACCAGAGCGCCAGGCGCCAGTCGCGTGGCGCCGCGGCGCACACCGGGTGATCAGGAAATCGCGCAAGCAGTTTGCGGTAGGACGCCACTGCGTTATCTACGGCCCTTTCGAGCTCGGCAACCGGCCCCTTCGCATACTGCAGCAGGTTGGCTGTGTGGTGGCCATGCCGGGTAGCGTGACCGCTTGGCTCGTAGCGCAGGCTTTCATGCTCAAGAACATGCGCCGACAAAGCGTCATTGAATTTATCGAGTCCGGCAAATGCCGGCGGTGCCTCGATATCGATGGCCAGGACGAGAGCATCGAGATCCACCAGCTGCGCATAGTCTGTAGTGCGCCCCAGGCGATTGAGGGCAATGGCCTTGCTGGCAAGCGCCCCACCGTGCCCCGCAAACCAGGCCAGCAGGTCCTCGGCCACTGCCAGCGCCTGCTCACAGTTACCCGCTTCCAGGAACGCGTCGGCCAGGTGAGTGGCGGCACGAGTATCTTTCGGGTTCAGCGTAAGTGCCTGATGATACGCCTCGACCGCCTCGTCGAGTTTGCCTTCATCGTGCAGACTGATCCCCAGATTGCCCCAGGCTTCGGCGTGACCGGGTTGGCACTCCAGAGCCCGCCTGTAGGCCGCGCTCGCCTTGGCATGTTTGCCAAGCTTGTGTCGGGCGACGCCGAGTGTCGTCCAGGCATCCGCGTTGCTGTCATCCAGTTGTGTCGCGCGTAACGAGATTTTCTCTGCCGCGGCAAAATCTTCCTGCATGATTTCGAGAGACCCCAGGCGCAGCAACGGCGCCGCCCAATCCGGTCGCAACTGAGCGGCCCGGTCGAATCCGGTGCGCGCACCGTCGAGATCTCCGAGGCGCTGCTGCACATGGGCCAGGTCGTGGCGAATGCCCGCGTCCTCGGGTCCGAGATCACATGCTTTGCTGAGCGCTTCACTCGCCCGCGCAAGTCGCCCCAGGTTGTTCAGCGTGCGACCCGCCTCGCGCCAGGCGCTGGCACGGGTCGGAAAGCGGCTGAGCAGTTCGTCGCAAATGGCCAGGGCCGCCTCCGCCTGGCCTTGGCGTCGCAGTGCGTGGGCCAGCAGCTCGTAGACCTCGGCTTCGCGCTGCCCGCTGGCAAGCAGCTCGCGAGCCTGCCCGGCGACGTGCTCGTAGCGGCCTTCGCCCAGGGCCCGGGCCAGTTCGCCGTAATCAGGCCCGGAGGACATCAAGCTCCGGTGCCTCACTTGCGCCGCGCCTGTGCCAGGTCGGCCGCCCTGCCGCAGTCAGCATTCCCCACCCGCAGAGTTGCCTGACAACGCCCACAGCATCATGCTCGAACCAGGCCCTGGCCGAGCCCAGCCGGAATGTGTACCCCCATGCGTCCATATCAGCCAGCATGCGGTCGCGGCCCATACCGGGTAAGAATTCTGCAAGTACGATCTGCATGTAGCAGACGCAATTTTCTTCGGCATGGTCTCCGCCGGCATCGGTATGAAGGCGCAGGCGGCGGGCGGGCGTCATGCACAGGTTGTGGCAGGCTTCATGCAGGACGGAGTGCACGGGAGTATCAGGTCGCGCATAAATGGTGTCGCCGATGAGCCCCGCTTCCGGCGCACCCCAGAACGATCCGCGGATGATGGCGTTGCCTGCGCAATGCGCGAGCCTGAGACCGTAACGCGAAAAAGCCGATTGACGGCGAGCTCTCCGACTTCCCGCAACTCCAGCACGCCGGGCGATTCAGTCACGCTTCACTCCAGAACTGCAAGGCGTCGGCGAATCTGCTGCACCACGTCACGCACCAACGCATCGGCAATGACCTCGCCTTCTCGATATTTGGCAAGCACGGCCTTTTCGTCGAACGTGTAATCACGCGTCAAGGTGATAGTCTCGCGGGGGAAAATTACCTCGTCGGCTGTGCGCAATTCGAAGGTCACCGAGTGATACACCTCGAGTTCTTCCGGAATATTGGTAGCGGATACCGACAACACCCGTTCGCCGTACAGGTTTTCCAGCACCCACAACACTGCCGTCGCCTCCTCTGGTGAGTCCGCCATCTGGATTCTGGCAGTCGCCAGGGAACGTGGGAGACTGCGCTGCAAGCCTGGCGACGCATTGGTCGGCCATTCGATCCAGGTACGCTGCATCTGCGCCGGCAATTGCCCCGTGCCCTGCAGGCGAAACCCGCAGGCCGTCAGGAATGTCAGCAAGCCCGCCATAATCAATACGTTGCGATTCATGAACGTGCTGTCACACCACGACGTTGACCAGGCGCCCGGGAACCACCACCACTTTGCGCACCGGTTTTTCGCCAATAAAACGAACGACGTTTTCTTCCGCCAGAGCCATCTCGGTCACTCGCTCGCGGTCCGCGTCGGCGTCGACCGTTACCCGTCCACGCAACTTACCGTTGACCTGCACCACGATTTCCACCGTGCTCTTTAGCAGCGCAGATTCGTCCGCTTGCGGCCACGGCGCATCCACCACGGCACCCTCGCCACCCAGGCGCGGCCACAAGTCCTCGGCGACGTGGGGCACCATGGGCGCCAGCATCAGAACAATGGCGCGCCAGGCTTCCCGGGCCACCGCCATGTCCTGCGGTCCCTTGTCCGGGTGGCGAACCAGCGCATTCTGCAGCTCCATGATCGCCGCGATGGCGGTATTGAAAGTGTAACGACGACCCACATCGTCGCCGACCTTGGCGATGGTCTCATGCAATTTGCGCCTGAGCGCGCGCTGTTTATCGTTCAAGGCTTGCAGATCCAGTTTTGCCGGCGAACCTGCCTGCAGGTGCTCGCTGACATTACGCCACAGTTTGCGCAAAAATCGTGCAGCACCCTCAACGCCGCTCTCGGACCACTCCAGCGACTGGTCCGGCGGCGAGGCGAACATCGTGAACAGGCGCACGGTGTCAGCGCCGTAGCGGTCGATCAGTGACTGCGGATCGACGCCGTTATTACGTGACTTGGACATTTTTTCCACGGGACCTACCGTGACTGGCTTGCCATCTGCAATGAGCACTGCGCCGGTTATACCGCCCTGGGTGTCACGTTCGACTTCGACCTCGGTGGGATTGAAATAGACCCGCGATCCATCGGCTTCGTCGCGGTAATAGGTTTCCGCCACAACCATGCCCTGGCACAGCAATCGGGTAGCAGGTTCGTCCGAACGCACCATACCCAGATCGCGCATGACCTTGTGATAAAAACGAAAGTACATCAGGTGCAAGATCGCGTGCTCGATACCGCCAATGTACTGATCTACCGGCAACCAGTAATTGGCACGTTCATCAATCTGGCTGTCGGCGCCCGGCGAGCAATAACGCGCGTAATACCAGGATGATTCCATGAACGTGTCAAAAGTGTCGGTCTCGCGTTCCGCCGGGCCCTGGCACCTGGGGCAGCTGGTCTTGCGCCACTGGGGGTCGGCCTTGATCGGTGACTGCACGCCCATGAACTCGACATCTTCGGGCAGCACCACGGGCAGGTCCTCTTCGGGCACCGGCACTTCGCCACAGGTTTCGCAATAAATCATCGGGATGGGACATCCCCAGTAGCGCTGGCGGGAAACACCCCAGTCGCGCAGGCGAAAGTTGATCTTGCGTACGCCGATACCCTGCTCCTCAATCCATTGAATTGCCTTCTCCTTGGCGGCATCAACTTCGAGACCATTCAGCCATTCGCTGTTGATGGCAGGTCCGTCGCCAAGATATGGACCATCGCCAAAATCGTCGGGCGGCTGTACCGTGCGCACGATCGGCAGGCCATGCGCACTGGCGAAGTCCCAGTCACGCTGGTCCTGACCCGGCACCGCCATGATGGCGCCGGTGCCGTAGCTCATGAGCACGTAATCGGCCAGAAACAAGGGCACGGGTTTACGGTTGAACGGGTTAAGCAGGTAAGCGCCGGTAAACACGCCGCGTTTTTCCAGCGCACCACCTTCGGCCATGCGCTCGATATCTTCTTCCTGCGCCGCGTGCACCACAAACGACTCAACCTGCTCACGCTGTGCTTTGGTGGTTATGCGTGCCACGAGCGGATGCTCCGGCGCCAGGACCGCATAGGTCATTCCAAAGCTCGTATCCGGGCGCGTGGTAAACACCTGCACCTGCAAATTATCGGCATGTAGTGTGCCGTTTTCGTCGCACACAGACAGCGCAAACTCGGCGCCTTCGGAGCGACCGATCCAGTTGCGCTGCATGGTCTTGACGGAGTCCGGCCAGCCATCCAGTTCGTCCAGGCAGTCGAGTAATTCCTGGGCATAGTCCGTGATTTTCAGAAACCACTGTGGAATTTCCTTACGCTGCACCGGTGCTCCGGACCGCCAGCCCTTGCCGTCGATAACCTGTTCGTTTGCCAGTACCGTCTGGTCAACCGGGTCCCAGTTGACGGTGGCGTTCTTGCGGTACACCAGACCCTTGGCATACAAGCGCACGAACATTTGCTGTTCCCAGCGATAGTACTGCGGATCACAGGTCGCGAACTCCCGCGACCAGTCGTAGGCGAATCCGAGGCGGCGCAACTGCATGCGCATATGATCGATGTTCTGGTAAGTCCAGCTCGCTGGCGGTACCTGGTTTTTTATCGCCGCGTTTTCCGCTGGCAAACCAAACGCATCCCAGCCCATCGGCTGCAACACCTTCTTGCCCAGCATCCGCTGGTATCGTGAAATTACGTCGCCAATCGTGTAATTGCGCACGTGGCCCATGTGCAGAGCGCCACTCGGATACGGCAACATCGACAGGCAATAGAACTTGTCGGCACCGGGCGATTCCGCAACGCGAAAAAACCCATGCTCGTCCCAGTATTTCTGGACCCGGGGTTCAATGTCTTCAGGCTTGTAAAGGTCTTCCATTAAATCCTTGCTACCGCCCGCCGGCGTGCGCCCATGCTTAAACCGGTAAGAATAACGCAGCCATCGCGAAAGCTACACAGGACGCCGCCGGTCGGCGAGCAGGGCCACGGCGACAGCCGTCGCGGCCAGCACCACCAGCAACCAGTCACGCAACACCATGTAGGGCGTTTTGCCTTTATGCCCGCGCACTTCGGCGGTAAGCACCTGGCTGGAGAATTGCTGCGAGCGGCGCAATATCCCGCCATCGGGTCCAATGAATGCCGAGATACCGGTATTCGTCGCCCGCAACATAGGGCGCCGGGTTTCCATGGCCCGCATGCGCGCGATCTGCAAGTGCTGGTGGGGAGCGATGGAATCACCAAACCAGGCATCATTGCTGACGTTAACCAACAGGCTTGCGTGTGCGATCTCGCGCAATTGCTCGGCGCCGAATACGTCCTCATAGCAAATCGTTACCGCCAATGTTTCACCGGCCACCTGGACCGGTGCCTGGTCATCACGACCCGCAGTAAAATCCGAATAAGGAAGGTTCATAAGTCGCATCCAGCGACGCACGAAATCCGGCACCGGAAAGTATTCTCCAAATGGCACGAGATGACGCTTGTCGTAAATCGTGCGCACTTCGTCGAGCGCCACGACGGAATTAAAATACTGCCCGTTGTCCGGGTCTTTTCTAGGAATGCCTATAAGCAGGGCCGTGTCATTGGCGCGTGCCGCTTGCCATACGGCACCGAGATAGTCTTCGACGTTGGCAAGCAAGGCCGGTATGGCCGCTTCCGGCCAGATCACCAGGTCGCTCGTCCAGTTGTCGCGGGTCATTCGCAGGTAAAGATCCAGCGTTGGCGCAAACTGCTCGGGCAGCCATTTCTGATCCTGCGGCACCGCGCCCTGCAGCAGGCTGACGGTCAGCGTCTCGCTTTTTGGCACCGTAAACGGCATGGGCCGGATTGCCGCACCGATCACCCACAGGCTCAGCAGGCAAGTAAGCACCAATCCGCGCCGGCGCTCGATTATCAGGCCGACCAGCGCCCCAGCGCTGGCCGCCACCAGTGCGCCCACCAGGTAAACGCCGCCAATGGGCGCGAAGCCCGCCAGGACAGTGTCGGTCTGACTGTAGCCCATTGCCAGCCAGGGAAAGCCACTCGCCAGCCAGCCGCGCAGCCATTCCAGCAATGCCCAGATGGCAGGCAAGAAAAGCAGCAAGGCAAGATGTACAGAGGCCGGCGCAAAACGCGCATACACGTAACCCGCGAGAGCGGGATAAAGCGCCATGATGGCGACCACGCCCAGCATGAGCGGCACGGACAGCCACAAGGGCGCCTTGCCAAAAATATGCAGGGATATGTAGAGCCAGTAGAGCCCTGCCAGAAAGGCACCGAAGCCCCAGGCAAACCCGCGTCTTGCGGCAGTGACCGGCGTGGCGTCTTGCCAGAGCAGGAGCAGCACGGCCAGGCTGAGAATGGCGACGGGCGCGAACGCAAACGGGGCGAAGGCAAGCGGCAAAGCGAGCCCCGATAAAAAGGCCAGCCAGCTGCCATAGCGCGCGCTAAGGAAAACAAGGTAATCCGGCAAGCGCCCCCTGGTGTTCAAGCGCTGCCCGTCTAACGCGCCGTGTCAGGCGGCGTCGTCAGCCTCATCGTTGCGCGATTCGGGGCGCCGCGTGGCTCGCAGCAGGTGCACGCGCCGGCGGTCCGCACGCAGCACCTGGAACTCGAAGGGTCCATACGGGATTTTCTCTCCGCGCCTCGGCAATCTGCCCAGCTCGAAAATAATCAACCCGCCAACCGTGTCGAAGTCATCATCGTTAAGGTCGGTCTCGAAATACTCATTGAAATCATCGATACGTGTCAGCGCGCGCACGATGTAGCGCCCGTTCGATTCTTTCTGAATATCGATGTCTCCTTCTATATCGTGCTCGTCATCGATGTCGCCGACGATCTGCTCAAGCACGTCCTCGATAGTAACGAGGCCTGAAACGCCACCATATTCGTCAACCACCACCGCCATATGATTGCGATTGGCGCGAAATTCCTTGAGTAAAACATTCAGGCGCTTGCTTTCCGGAACAAAAGCTGCGCGGCGCAGGCACTCGCGTATGTCGAATGGCTGTCCTTCATGCTCGACAAAAAATCGCAGGAGGTCCTTGGCCAGGAGTATGCCGAGAACTTCGTCACGGTCCTCGCCAATTACGGGAAACCGTGAGTGTCCGGACTCGACGATGACCTTGAGCATTTCATCAACAGGGGCATCGCGTTCCAGCACAGTCATCTGCGATCGCGGAATCATAATATCCCGCACATGAGCGTCAGAAACTTCGAGCACGCCTTCCAGCATCGACTGGACGTCGCTGTCGAACATCTCCTGTTCTTCAGCGTCCTTCAGGAGCTCAATGAAATCTTCGCGACCCTGAGGCTTGCCGCTTATGGCGCCCAGCAGGCGCCTGAACCAGTGGCCCAACCCAGAGCCGTTGGTACTCGGTACGTCGTCTGTCATAGTGCCTGCATTGCCCTCACGCATCGGCACGGTAGGGGTCTTGATAACCCAACCGTGCCAGGATTTCCACTTCGCGCGCTTCCATGATGCGCGCATCTTCATCGTCTTCGTGGTCGTGACCTGCCAGGTGCAAGGCGCCATGCACGCACAAGTGCGCCCAATGCGCCTCGGGGTCTTTGCCCTGTTGTGCGGCTTCACGCGCCACCACCGGCGCACAGATCACCAGGTCACCCAGCGGCCTCGGTTGCACGGTGGGCGCATCGCCGACCGGAAAGCTCAACACGTTGGTTGCATAATCACGTCCGCGAAACTTGCTGTTCAGGTTGCGACCTTCGACCTCATCAACTATGCGCAAACTGAGCTCACCAGTCGGGTAATGATCCTCCAGCGCCGCGCGCAGCCACGTCACCAGCAGCGCATTGCCCGACAACCCGCCACCAAGACCAGGCGCGCGCAATATGTCGACCTCGATGCTCAATGCTCCTCGGACGGCGCCGCAGGAGGATTGCGCCCCGCTTCACGATCACTTTTTTCGTACGCTTGCACGATGCGCTTGACCAGCGGATGGCGAACAACGTCACGCGCATCGAAAAAAGTGAAGCTCACGCCACTGATGTGTTGCAGGATTTCTATTGCGTTACGCAAGCCGGACAACCGGTGGCTTGGCAAATCTGTCTGCGTAACATCGCCGGTCACCACAGCGCGGGAGCCAAAGCCAATGCGCGTCAGGAACATCTTCATTTGCTCGATGGTCGCGTTCTGCGCTTCATCCAGAATCACAAACGCTTCGTTCAGCGTGCGTCCGCGCATGAACGCCAGCGGCGCAACTTCAATCACGTTGCGATCCACCAGGCGCGCAACCTTTTCGAAGCCCAGCATTTCGTAGAGCGCATCGTAAATTGGCCGCAGGTAAGGATCGACTTTCTGCGACATGTCTCCGGGCAGGAATCCCAGTCGCTCGCCAGCTTCCACCGCCGGTCGTACCAGGACGATGCGCCTGACCTGTTCGCGCTCCAGCGCAGAGACCGCCGCTGCAACCGCAAGGTAAGTCTTGCCGGTTCCCGCAGGACCTATACCAAAACAAAGATCGCAGCGTTCAATATGCGCCAGGTAATGGGCCTGATTAGGGCCGCGTGCCTGGACCACGCCACGCCGCACCTTGATCGTCGGGGCCTCAGGCGCCTCTTTATTGCGCGCCATGTCAGCCAGCCCGGACTCCTGCAAGAACACATGCACACGCTCCGGGCTGATCTCTGTCGCCTCGGTCTCGGCATACAGTCGCTCAAGCAAACCGGTCGCGGTCGCTACCGCCTCCCGGGTGCCTTCGATATGAAACTGGCTGCCCCGGTTACTGATTTCGACATCCAGGCGTTGCTCGATCTGGCGCAAATGCTGATCGAACTGCCCGCAAAGGTTGGCCAGACGCCTGTTGTCATCGGGCGCCAGGCTCAGGTCGGCATGGCTATGCTGGGGAGACACGGCCGGACCCTTCAGACCGCCACGGCGGCGTCAGCCAGCAACCGGCCACGCAGCGAGTTCGGTAATGCTTCGGTAATCTCGATATCGACGAATCGCCCGAGCAGTCCAGCGGGCCCGTCAAAGTTCACCCAGCGGTTATTCGCGGTGCGTCCGGCCATCTGCATGGCATTTTTCTTAGACGGCCTTTCCACCAGTACGCGCTGGGTGGTACCCACCATCGCGGCACTAATCGCGGCGGCCTGCTGGTTGATGCGGTGCTGCAGGATTGCCAGGCGTTGTTTCTTTTGCGCCAGTCCCACGTCGTCCGGCAACGATGCGGCAGGCGTGCCTGGCCGGCGACTGTAAATGAAACTGAATGACTGATCGAAGCCCACGTCGCTGATCAGCTGCATGGTGTCCTGAAAGTCTTGCTCGGTTTCGCCGGGGAAGCCAATAATAAAGTCGGACGACAGGCTGATATCCGGCCTGGCTTCCCTGAGCCTGCGAATTTTCTGCTTGTATTCCAGCACCGTGTGGCCGCGTTTCATCAGCGACAAAATGCGATCGGACCCCGACTGCACAGGTAAATGCAGGTAACTCGCAAGCTTGGGGACGTCCGCATAAGCCCGAATCAGGCTGTCGGTAAATTCCACCGGATGTGAAGTCGTAAAGCGTATTCGCTCGATGCCTTCGATGGTTGCAACCCACTCGATCAGCGTCGCAAGATCCGCCCGTGTCCCGTCGTGCATGGCACCCCGATACGCATTCACGTTCTGACCCAGCAGAGTAACTTCGCGCACGCCCTGATCGGCAAGCGCGGCCACCTCCGCTATCACGTCGTCGAAGGGCCGGCTGATTTCCTCGCCGCGGGTATAAGGCACAACACAAAAAGTACAGTACTTGCTGCAGCCTTCCATGACTGACACGAATGCCGTGGGACCGTCGGCGCGTGGTTCGGGAAGCCGATCAAATTTCTCGATCTCGGGAAAACTGACGTCGACAACAGCGCGCTTGTCGCGGCGCGCCTCATCGATCATGGCGGGCAGACGATGCAATGTCTGAGGACCAAACACCAGATCGACAAACGGCGCGCGCTCGGTGATCGCAGAGCCCTCCTGGCTGGCTACGCAACCCCCCACACCGATCACGAGTTCCGGCCGTTGTTCCTTCCACTGCCGCCAACGGCCCAGCTGCGAGAACACTTTTTCCTGGGCTTTCTCGCGGACGGAGCAGGTATTGAGCAGCAGCACATCTGCATCTTCAGGTACGTTCGTCGGCTCCAGCTGGTGGGACTCACGCAGCACCTCGGCCATTTTGTCAGAGTCGTACTCGTTCATCTGACAACCAAAGGTCTTGACGTAAAGTTTGCCGCTCATAGATGCCTTGCGTGGAACCGTTATGTCCTATTTTAGCAGTACCCAGGCACACTCATCAGCGGATGTAGCCCAGGCTTTCGAGCTTGACAATGACCCTGTGCGCCGCGTGGTCCGGGCTGATATCCGAGGTGTCTATGCGCATGTCCGGATTCTGCGGCTCCTCGTAAGGATCGCTGATTCCAGTGAACTCCTTGATGATGCCGGCCCGGGCCTTGGCATAAAGACCTTTGCGATCGCGTGCTTCGCAAACCTCGATCGGCGTGGCGACATGAATTTCCACGAAGCCACCGGCCAGGCGAACCGCGTCCTGAACCCGACGCCGCGTCGCCGTGTACGGCGCGATCGGGGCACAGATTGCGATGCCACCGTTTTTGGTGATTTCCGAAGCCACAAAACCAATGCGCAAGATGTTGAGGTCGCGGTGCTCCTTGGAAAAGCCCAGCTCGCTGGAAAGGTTCTTGCGCACGATATCGCCGTCCAGCAACGTAACCCTGCGACCACCCATTTCGAGTAGCTTGACCATGACCGCGTTGGCAATGGTGGACTTTCCGGACCCGGAGAGGCCGGTTAAAAACAAGGTAAACCCCTGCTTGTGGCGAGGCGGATGCGTGCGCCGCAGCTCCTCGATAACATCGGGATAGGAAAACCAGTCCGGGATTTCCAGGCCTTCCTGCAGACGCCTGCGCAATTCCGAGCCGGACACGCTCAGTACTTCTTCGCCCTCCTCGATTTCGTCAACGGCGACGTATTGCGCGCGATCGCGCACATAAACCATCATTTTGAACGGCACCATTTCGATTTCAAGCTCGTCGGCAAAGCGCTGCACCATCTCCTGGGCGTCGTAGTGGCCATAAAAGTCCTGGCCCTTGCTGTCCTGCCCGGGCCCTGCATGGTCGCGGCCCACGATGAAGTGGCTGCAGCCATCATTCTTGCGAATGATGGCGTGCCACACGGCTTCACGCGGGCCGCCCATGCGCATGGCCAGCGGCAACAGGCTCAAAGCTGTGGTTTGTTCGGGATAACGATTAAGCAGGTGTTCGTAGCAACGCACCCGGGTGAAATGATCGACATCGCCCGGCTTGGTCAGGCCCACCACCGGTTGAATAAGCAGGTTGGCCTCGACCTGGCGCGCGGCCCGGAATGTCAGCTCCTGGTGTGCGCGGTGCATGGGATTGCGGGTCTGGAAGGCTACAACCTTGCGCCAGCCCAGTTTGCTGAACCGCGAGCGTAATTCGCCCGGCGTGTCGCGCAGGTGACGGAAATCGTAGTGCATCGGCGGCTCGATACCCTGCAGCCGCCCGCCGAGGTACACCGGTCCGGCGAGATGCATGAGGTAATGCACCGCCGGGTGCACCTCGTCCTCGCTGCCAAACACCTTGCGCGCCTCGCGCCCTTTGTCGGGTGTCCAGATATCGCTGACCTGCATGGTGGCAACCGGCACGCCCTCCTGGTCACGCAGGGCAATGTTGTCACCCTGGCTGAGGGTGGCAGCAAATTCTTCGCTGACTTCAAGATTGATCGGAATCGGCCACAGCAGACCGCTCGCCAGACGCATCTCCTCGACCACGCGGTCATAATCATCACGCCCCATGAATCCTTCAAGCGGCGAAAACGCCCCGTTTAATATCAATTCGATGTCACAGATCTGCCGCGGCGTCATGTCCCAGGACGGGTAAGCCAACAACTTTTGCTTTGCCTGTTCCGCCTCTTCAGCCGGCAGGTAAAGATCTTTCAATTCGCCGCCGTGCGGTTCGATCAATCGTTGCATAAGTACGCAAACTCCGTTTCAACGGGTCCGATAACAAAACCGCACCGGTCGAATAGGCCGGTGCGGTTGCTTGGGTGTTGGGCAAATACTTGGGTCAGAAAGGGATATCGTCGTCCAGGTCATCGCTGGCGGTCTCTGCCACTGCAGCCGGCTGCCGCCTGGGCTCGGGTGCTCCAGCGCCGCCGCCGCGCCCACCAAGCATTTGCATCTCGTTGGCGACGATCTCGGTGGTGTAACGATCGTTACCTTGTTTGTCCTGCCACTTGCGGGTGCGCAGCTTGCCCTCGATGTAAACCTGCGAGCCCTTGCGCAGGTACTCGGCAGCGATTTCCGCGAGGCGATTGAACATGGCAACGTTGTGCCACTCCGTGCGCTCTTGCTGGTCACCTGTTTGCTTGTCCTTCCATGATTCCGAAGTCGCCACCCTGATGTTGGTGACGGCGCTGCCGCTGGGCATATAGCGCGTCTCGGGATCTGCCCCGAGGTTGCCGACGAGAATGACTTTGTTGATACCGCGAGCCATTGGTTACTCCTTACCTTGCTTTGTGATCGGCGCCGTCCTGGCACCGGTGATAACGAGCCGGACATTATAGCCCGGAAAGGGCCCGGGCTCACCAGGCAGGGGCGAAAATCGGGCTCAGGCAGGCACGCTGCCGCGCCGGAAGGACCTGAGGACAAGACCCAGCCACAAGACCACCAGGACGGCGCAGGTGAGGTGAACGCCACTGCTGCCGGCGAGGCCGAATACCCAGCCACCAAGCAGCCCGCCCAGGAATGCCCCCAGGAACTGGCAGGTGGCAAAAACGCCGAGCGCCGCGCCGCGCGCGCCGGCAGTGGCGAGCTCGGTCATGCGTGCCGGGAGGCGGGCCTCGAGGAAATTGAAGCCGGCGAAAAACACCGCCAGGGAAAGCGTGATGGCCCAGAGGCTGGCGGCACCCGAGAGCAGACCCTGCGCCAGGCTCACCAGCAAGATGGCCAGTGCCATCAGTGCAGGCGGGCGGCGCAGCCGCTCGTTGCTGATGATCAGGGCAACCGTCGGCGGCAAGGACAGGAGTAGGGCCAGCAGGTAGACGCGCGCATGCCCGGAAAGGTCTGCTTCGGTCAGGCCCTGCAAGGCAAAAGGCACCACCACGAAACTTGCCGTCAGGACCATGTGCAGAATGAGCACGCCAAAGTTCAGTTCCATGAGTCCGCGGTTGGCCAGCGCTTCGCGCAAAGCCTCCCTGGAGGTCACGGGCTCGCGAGCCAACGCAGGCGTGGGGACGGCCAGGGCAACCCCGATGGCCGCCGCCAGCGCCAGGCCCGCGGTGACATTGAATACGCCGGCGATCCCCAGCCAGGCGGCGAGCGCCGGCCCGGCAATCAGCGCCAGGACAAAGGAAGCGCCGATGGTCATGCCGATCAGCGCCATCGCACGCGTGCGCACCTCGATCCTGGTCAGGTCCGCGACCATCGCTGTGATGGCAGCGGATACGGCCCCGGCGCCCTGCAGGACGCGGCCCAGCAGCAGTGTCAAACCGGAGTCGGCAGCAGCCGCGAGCAAGCTGCCGAGCACAAACAACAGCAGCCCAGCAATAATGACCGGCTTGCGCCCTAACTTGTCCGACATGAGGCCAAAGGGAATCTGCAAGAGTGCCTGGGTGATCCCGTAGGCGCCTACCGCAAGCCCGACCATCAGTGGCGTCATGCCGGGGAAGCTGTCCGCATACAAAGCGACCAAAGGCAGCAGCAAGAACAAGCCAAGCATGCGCACCGAAAAAACCGCGGCCAGTACGGCTACCGCGCGACGCTCGGTGCCGGTCATTGGCATGCCGGTCAGGCCTGGCTGGTTCAAGCGGGCATCCTTTTGCGTCGCGGACGGAAGGCGGCGTATATTAGCAGGTTGACCCGGACCAACCACATGTCCATGCAGACAATACTTATACAAGGCGCTCGCACCCACAACCTGCAGAACCTGCAGCTCGAACTGCCGCGCGAAAAACTTATTGTAATTACCGGGTTGTCAGGTTCCGGCAAATCGTCGCTGGCCTTCGACACGATATACGCCGAGGGCCAGCGCCGGTACGTGGAATCCCTCTCGGCTTATGCACGGCAATTCCTGTCGATGATGGAAAAGCCCGATGTCGATCACATCGAAGGCTTGTCGCCGGCGATCTCCATCGAGCAAAAATCCACCTCGCACAACCCACGTTCGACCGTGGGTACCGTTACCGAAATATACGACTACCTGCGACTTCTGTACGCGCGCGCCGGCATCCCGCGCTGCCCCGATCACCATACCGACCTCGAAGCCCAGACGGTCAGCCAGATGGTGGACCAGGTGCTGACTCTGCCGACAGGTACAAAATTACTGCTGCTCGCGCCGATTGTGCAGCATCGCAAGGGTGAACATGTTCAGGTCATCAATGAACTGCGCACCCAGGGCTTTATTCGCGCCCGGATAGACGGCGAAATCTACGAACTCGATGATCCGCCAAAGCTGGATCTGCGGCGCAAACATACGATCGAAGCGGTTGTAGATCGATTCAAGGTGCGCGACGACATCGGCCTGCGCCTCGCCGAATCGTTCGAGACTGCGCTGCGACTTGCCGACGGTTCTGCCAGCATCGCCTGGATGGACGATCCGCAACGGGAACAGATCAAGTTTTCCGACCGCTTCGCCTGCAACGTCTGCGGCTACAGTCTCACCGAGCTGGAACCGCGCCTGTTCTCCTTCAACAACCCGGCCGGGGCTTGCAGCGCCTGCGACGGGCTGGGGGTCGACAGCTTTTTTGACCCCGAGCGCGTAGTGGTCCATCCGCAACTGAGCCTGGCGGGCGGTGCCATTCGCGGCTGGGACCGGCGTAATGCTTATTACTTCCAGCTCATCAAGTGCCTGGCAAGACACTACAAGTTTGATATCGAAAAGCCATTCGCCAAACTGCCGCGCAAGGTCCGCGAAAAAATTCTCTACGGCAGCGGCGAGCAGGTCATCGAGTTCCGGTACTTCAACGGACGCGGCGGCACCATCAAGCGCAGCCACCCTTTCGAGGGCATCATCCCCAATATGCAACGGCGTTACCGGGAGACCGAATCCGGCACGGTGCGCGAAGAGCTGTCCAAGTACCAGAGTACGCAACCCTGCCCCGACTGCGGCGGCGACCGTCTCAACCGCGCCGCCCGCAACGTTTTCGTCAGCGAGAAAAGCCTGCCCGTCATCACAGCCATGTCCGTGGGCGACGCCAGAGATTTCTTCGCCGGCCTCGCCTTGCCTGGCTGGCGCGGTGAGGTCGCCAGGAAAGTGGTCAAGGAAATTGGCGACCGGCTGAGTTTTTTGACCGATGTGGGGCTGGATTACCTGAGTCTCAGCCGCAGCGCCGAAACGCTCTCCGGCGGGGAAGCACAACGAATCCGGCTCGCCAGCCAGATCGGTTCAGGGCTGGTCGGCGTCATGTATATCCTGGACGAGCCGTCAATCGGCCTGCATCAGCGCGACAACCAGCGCCTGCTGGCAACGCTGACTCATTTGCGCGACCTGGGCAATACCGTGATCGTGGTGGAGCACGACGAAGAGGCCATCATGAGTGCCGACCATATCGTGGACATGGGTCCCGGGGCCGGTGTGCACGGGGGCCGCGTGGTGGCCGAGGGTCCGCCCGCCGCACTGCTGGCCAATACGGCGTCTTTGACCGGTCAGTACATATCCGGCCGACGCAGAATCGAAGTGCCCGCTCAGCGCAAGATTCCGGCCATCGATCACGCAATTAAAATTGTCGGTGCGACGGGGAACAATCTCAAAAAGATCGATGTGGAAATCCCGCTGGGCCTGATGACCTGTGTTACCGGCGTGTCGGGCTCGGGCAAGTCCACCCTGATCAACGACACCCTTTACCTGCAGGCGGCGCGTGCGCTCAATCGCGCCGCGGGTGCCGCAAACGCCGCGCCATGCAAACGCGTCGAGGGCCTTGAGCAGGTCGATAAAGTCATCGATATCAACCAGAGCCCTATCGGCCGCACGCCACGCTCCAACCCGGCCACTTACACGGGGCTGTTTACGCCAATCCGCGAATTGTTCGCAGGCACCCAGGAGGCGCGTTCACGCGGTTACAAGCCGGGCCGCTTCAGCTTCAATGTGAAGGGTGGCCGCTGCGAAGCCTGCCAGGGTGATGGCGTGATCAAGGTGGAGATGCACTTTTTGCCTGACATTTACGTACCCTGCGACCTGTGCAAGGGCAAGCGCTACAACCGCGAGACCCTGGAGATTCGTTACAAGGGTAAGAACATCCACGAAGTGCTCGATATGACGGTCGAAGATGCGGCAGAGTTTTTTGCGCCGGTCCCGGCCATCAAGCGCAAGCTGCAAACCTTGACCGATGTTGGTCTGACATATATCAAGCTCGGACAAAACGCGACGACGCTGTCGGGCGGCGAGGCGCAGCGTGTCAAGCTTGCGCGCGAGCTTTCCAAGCGCGACACGGGGCGTACGCTTTATATTCTCGACGAGCCCACTACCGGTCTGCATTTCCACGACATCGCCCAGTTGTTGCACGTGCTGCACAGCTTGCGCGATCACGGCAATACCGTGGTAGTGATCGAGCATAACCTCGACGTCATCAAAACGGCGGACTGGATCATCGACCTGGGCCCGGAGGGCGGCGACGGGGGCGGCGAAGTGGTCGCTACCGGCACCCCGGAGCAGGTAGCCGAAACACGCGGTTCCTATACCGGCGAGTTCCTCAAGAAAACGCTCGGCGTCAAACCCGACAAGTCACGTAAGAAAAAAGCCAGGCGCGCCTGACAGCATTGAAAAAGGTCAGGAGAATATTTTCAGGAGCTTACCCGGCGCTGATTTCGCCTTTCCAGTTCTGCCTTGCGGTTTTCACGTAACCAGCTTCTCGATCTCTTTGAGCGAGGTTTCATAGGAAAAATAATCGACCGTAATTTTGCTCAGGCTACCTTCTCGGTCCAGCGCCAGCGTCGGAAAACTGTTGACGCGAAGCCTGCGTGAAAAAGCGACCTGCTCCTGCAAAGCCTGCTCGGTGGCCTTGGAGTCCATATCTTGCGCAAACTGCACCGTGTCCAGACGCAGTTTCTTCGCCAGAAATTTGAGGGTTTTTATTTCAGAGGGATTCCTCGCCTCAAGGAAATAGGCCTTTTGGATTGCCAGAATCATTTCTTCCTCGCGCCCTTGTCGGGCCGCAGCAATAACCGCGCGACAGGCCGGATAGGTCGATCGATACGGCTCGCATTTTGTCCAGAAGTCATGGTTAAAGGATGTGCCCAGCAAAGATTCAATGCGGCGCCAGTGACCTATCACTTTATGGCGCTGCGCACGTGGCATGGGCACATCACTGTCGGGTGCCAGCCCCCCCAGCACGTTGCGCCGCGACACGCCGGCCGGCAACTGTCCGAACAAGGTCTGCGCAATCGGCCGAAAACCCCAGCACCAGCTGCACATGGGATCGTGAAAATATAGCAATGTTGGCATAAGGTGCACTGCCCGGAAAAACGGGGCAGGAAACGTTTTCTACTATAAACCTGGTCGGAGCCCCTGAGGAAATATAGTCTGGTTTCACCTCGATGTATCTCCACAAACGCCAGAAGGTAGAGGCACCGTGGGGCGGGGCCCGGCTTTTTAAATTTTCTTGCTGGATTCCCGCCCCCGGATCATGTTCGCGGCAAGCTTTGCGGGAATGAAGAGAGGGGGAATGACGAG
>JBFGOQ010000005.1:0-71834 GCA_041565075.1 Gammaproteobacteria bacterium | reverse complement strand
TCTGCTGGTGCTCGTGTCGACTGCCGATCGCGTGCCGCCGACTTATTACCTCTACGACCGACAGGCCAACAAGCTGCGTTTTCTGGTCAAGAGCATGCCCTGGGTGGACCCCGGCAAGATGTCCGAGGTCAGGTACGTCAGCTACAAGGCGCGAGATGGAGAGACCATAAACGGCTATCTGACCTTGCCGAGTGGCCAGGAGGCCAAGAACCTGCCACTGATCATTCACCCGCATGGTGGGCCTTACGGGGTCCGCGATAGCTGGGGCTTTAATCCCGAGCTGCAATTCCTGGCCAACCGGGGATACGCCGTGCTGCAAATGAATTATCGCGGTTCCGGTGGCTACGGCAAGCGCTTCATGGACATCGCGTGGGGCAAGTGGGGTCTGGAGATGCAGGACGACATCACGGACGGCGTGAAGTGGGCCGTGAGCGAGGGCATAGCCGATCCCGACCGGGTATGCATCTACGGTGCCAGCTATGGTGGTTATGCGACCATGGCGGGCATTACCCTGACCCCCGAACTGTATCAGTGCGCGGTCAATTATGTCGGGGTCGTCGATCTCGCCATGTTGTATGAATGGGACTCCAGGATCGACGGAGTGAGAGCCTGGTTCGAGCGTGCCATTGGTCATCCCAAGAGGGACAAAGAGCGCTTCTTTACTACGTCTCCGATCAACCTGGTTGAGCGCATCGAGGCGCCACTGTTTGTCGTCCATGGCGAACGGGATCCGCGCGTCGAGATCAAGCAGGCGCGAGTATTGATCAAGGCGCTGAAGAAACATGACAAGAAGCACGAAGTTCTGATCAAGAAGCGCGAGGGCCATGGCTTCCGCAAGGAAGAGAACCGGCTCGAGCTGTATGGGCAGATGGATGCGTTCTTCAAGAAGTATCTCGGTACCTGAGCCAAGGAAACAGGTACAAAAAAGGGCGGCCTCGGCCGCCCTTTTTCGTTGGCTGCGCCAGGCCAGGATGCCAGTGGTGAAGTTTCGCTGCGTAAGCGCGCCGATAGCCGGTTGTTATTGCCTGGGCCGGTCCGGTGCGGCTCGTATCCGGGCGCAGAATCTAGCACATGCACGGACGGGCTGCGTGCCTGTGTTCGAGAGCACTGCACCATTAAAGGCCTGTTGCGGCTGAAATTGCCTTGTGCGGCGCACAAAACTGGTTTGAAAGACGATTTCTTGTCGAACAGGTAAACTGTGCGGCTTCGTGAAGGGCCCTGGCACAAAAACTTGAACACACCGGGCCCGATTCAAATCTGAAGGAGTGACCATGCAAGACACCGCCGTTACTGCCCCCGAGGGAACAGTAAGTGGAGAACACGAATGGGCCGGTCATCCCATCGGCCTGTATGTCTGCTTTGCCACCGAGCTGTGGGAGCGTTTTTCTTTTTATGGGATGAAGTACCTGCTGTTGCTTTATCTCACCAAGTATCATCTTTTTACCGACTCCATGAGCCTGGATGTGCTCGGGTCCTATGCCGGCCTCGTCTATGCCTTACCCGTGGTCGGGGGGCTGTTGGCGGATCGATACCTTGGTTTTCGTAAAGCGGTGGTGTTCGGTGGCGTCATGCTTTCACTCGGGCACATACTCATGGCGGTCGAAGGCCACAAGGCAGTCTTCTACGCGGCCGGTACCACTCTTGCTGAAAGCCTGACGCTGGCCAACGGCACGATTCTGGCGGCTGGCACTGTGCTGGCGCAAGACATCACCATCCGTGATACCGCGGCCCTCAATGTCTTTTACATGGCGTTAGCACTGATTGTTGCTGGCGTAGGGTTCCTGAAACCAAATATTTCCACCATAGTCGGGCGCCTATATGAAAGAGATGATCCGCGCCGCGATTCCGGATTCACCATTTTCTACATGGGCATCAATATCGGCTCGTTCACTGCTACGCTGCTGTGCGGGTGGCTGGGCGAGACCTATGGATGGAAATACGGTTTCGGCGCTGCCGGCCTGGGCATGATCATTGGGCTTATTACGTTTTTGTGGGGCCAGAAATATCTCTATGGTCATGCCGAGCCTTCGAACCCTGAGCGACTCAAAGAGTCCGCCATCGGGCCCATCAACAAGGAATGGGCGATTTATCTTGGCGGTATCGCTTCGCTGGGATTGATCTGGTGGCTGGTACAAAGTGTGCACGTGGTGCATGCCGCGCAAAACAGTATGCTGATCGTCGTGATCGTCAGCCTGATTCTTTTTGCCATGATGAATCAGCTCGGCTCGTTCACTGACAAGAACGCCAATGGGCTGGCGGCTGTCACGGTTGTCCTGGGCCTGACCTGGGCGCTTGTCAGCGGCTACAATTATGGCCTCGATGCTGCCGAACAGTTCCACCTGTTTTTTGCCAATGACGATGTCTGGCTGGGCTTTATGTTGCTCGGCCTCGTGGCATTCGTGACCTACGGGTTTATTCGGCATAACTCAAACGAATACGGACAGACGGTCGTGCTGATGGTTCTCATCTTGTCGACCATCGTTTTCTGGGCGTTGTTTGAGCAATCCGCTGCCAGCATGACCTTATATGCCGATCGTGTGGTCGACCGCAGCGTAGGCGGATTTACCTTCACTGCCTCCCAGTTTGGTTCGCTGAATGCCGGTTTCATAATGCTTCTGGCAATACCCTTTGCAACCTTGTGGATCTGGCTGGCGCGCCATAACCTGGAGCCTTCCACGCCCGTGAAGTTCGCTTTGGGCATCATCCAGGCGGGCCTGGGCTTCGGAGCATTGGTACTGGGCGCGCAGTTCCCCGACGAGGCAGGCAAGGTCGCAGCGATCTGGCTGGTGCTGGCCTACCTGCTGCATACTACCGGCGAACTGTGCTTGTCACCGGTTGGATTGTCGGCTGTTACCAAGCTTTCGATACCACGCGTAGTGGGCGTCAGCATGGGGACCTGGTTTCTCGCGACGGCACTTTCCGAAACCCTCGCCACGCAGATTGCCAAGATCGCTTCCATCGAGACGTCGGGTGGTGAAGCAACCGATGTAGCATCGGCGCTGGTCAGCTATACAGAGCTGTTTACATTCCTGATGTGGCTGGGCGTTGGTGTGGGCGTGTTCATGCTCATCATTTCACCGCTGCTGCGCAAGGGCATGCACGACATACACTAGCGCATAACGCCAGTGCTGTTTTTGACATGGCGCCTGTGGGCCGTCGATTTGGCAAAGCGCCAGGGTGTTGATCGTTGGGGATAGATTTGTTGGCGGAATTCTTTTTTTGGTTTGTTATCTTGTTAGAGGTTGTTGATTTATGTTGAGGCTATTTCCTGCTCTTTTTGTAATGCTTCTGATCAATGTGGCATGCATGGTTGAAGTCAGTTCCGACGGCGACAGGTCTGCTAAACAATCGCTGCCGACAGCAGCCGAAGCTGACAAGTTCATTGGGGAAGTTAACGAGGAAGCCCGCAAATTAGGTAACCGTCAGGCCAAGCTCGAATGGGTCAAGGCGACCTATATCACACCTGATACCGAGGCACTGGCTGCCGCCGGAAACGAGGACGTCCTGGCTTTCAACAGCCGCATAATCAAACAGTCGAAGCACTATGATGGCCTCGATCTGGAAGGCGCTACCGCCCGGGCAATCAAACTGATCAAGCTTGGCAGCCCGCTGCCGTCACCCGACGATGCAGACAAGCGTGCAGAGCTGGCCGCCATTGCCGCGCGTATGGAGTCCATTTATGGCAAAGGCAAGTACTGCCCGGGCGACGAAGATTCTTGCCTCAGCGAAGTCGATCTCATCGGCATCATGGGAACTTCGCGTGACTACGAAGAGCTGTTAGATGCCTGGGCGGGCTGGCGCACCATATCGCCGCCCATGCGGGCTGATTACACGCGTTTTGTTGAACTGATCAATGAGGGCGCTCGGGAACTTGGCTTTGCAGATGCCGGCGCACTGTGGCGCTCTGCTTATGACATGACGGCAGAGGAATTCGAGCAGGAAGCGGAGCGCCTGTGGCAGCAGGTGAACCCACTGTATGAATCCCTGCACTGCTATGTCCGTGACAAGCTGGCCGAACAATACGGTGCTGACAAGGTCGCTGCAGGCCAACCAATCCCGGCGCACCTGCTTGGAAACATGTGGTCACAGGGCTGGGGCAATATTTATGACCTGGTTGAACCCTACCAGGGAGTAGGCGATCTCGATGTCACCAGCGCCCTGGTCGAACAACAGTACGATGCGGTACGCATGGTGGAATTGTCCGAAGAGTTTTTCACCTCGATTGGCCTGCCCGAGCTGCCCGAGACATTCTGGGAGCTCTCGATGCTGACCAAGCCACGTGACCGCGACGTTGTATGTCATGCCAGTGCCTGGCCCATGGACGGTAAAGACGATGTGCGCATCAAGATGTGCATTCAGCCCAACGAAGTGGAGCTCACCACGATCTATCATGAGTTGGGACACATCTACTATTTCCTGGCCCAGAAAGACCAGCCACCGCTGTTCAAAAATGGCGCCCATGACGGTTTTCACGAAGCCATCGGCGACACAATTACACTGGCGATGACGCCGGAATACATGCAGAGCATTGGGCTGGTCAGCGATTTCCAGCGCGATCAGCGGGCAACCATTAACCAGCAGATGAAAATGGCCCTGGACAAGATTGCCTTCTTGCCGTTCAGTAAACTGGTCGACCAGTGGCGCTGGGACGTATTCGCCGGCAAGATCAAGCCCGCGGACTACAACAGAACCTGGTGGGAGCTGCGTACGCGTTACCAGGGCATTGTGCCGCCTGTCGATCGTGATGAAAGCGATTTTGATCCGGGCGCCAAGTATCACGTGCCCGCAAACGTGCCTTACACCCGCTATTTTCTCTCGCATATCATGCAATTCCAGTTCTACAAGGCCATGTGTGACCTGGCCGGTCACGATGGCCCGCTGGATCAATGTTCGTTCTATGGGAGCGAACAAGCTGGCAAGCGGCTCGAGGAAATGCTCGCCATGGGCAACAGTCAGCCCTGGCCTGATGCGCTGGAAAAACTAACCGGCACGCGCGAGATGGATGCTTCGGCCATAATTGATTATTTTCAGCCCCTGCTCGGATGGCTGGAAGAGCAGAACGAGGGCAAGACCTGCGGTTGGTAGGCCGATCCTGTTAAAGAATAAACAATAGGGGCCACTGGCCCCGCTGGAGCAGTTTCATGGCACAAACACATGTCATCATGCCGCCGGTTGTCCCGGCCGAGCGCTCGCTGACCGAACTCACGGTCAAGGCCCTGATCCTGGGTGCCCTGCTGTCAATGTTGCTCGCTGCAGCAAACGCCTATATTGGCTTGCTGGTCGGGCTCACGGTGTCGGCGTCAATCCCGGCAGCCGCGGTGTCCATGGGCGTGCTGCGGCTGTTCAAGCGTTCTACCATCCTCGAAAACAACATGGTGCAGACGGCAGCCTCGGCGGGCGAATCGCTGGTTGCCGGAATCATCTTCACGATTCCGGCGCTGGTCATGATGAACGCCTGGTCCGGTTATGAATATGGCCCCATGGTGTCGATCGCGATATTAGGCGGCGTACTCGGTGTGGCTTTTACCATCCCCCTGCGCCGTGCCTTGATCGTGGAGGCAAAGCTGCGCTTCCCCGAAGGGGTGGCTACCGCAGAAGTGCTCAAGACCGGTGGTATCGAGACCGACCGTACACATCCTGAACATGCCCAGAAGGCGGTGGCACACGAAGGTCTGATCAAGCTGATAACAGCTGCCGGTATCGGTGCCTTCATCAAGTTGCTGGAATCCGGTCTTGGCTTTTTCGCCGGCGGCGTTGCGGCCACGCGCGCGTTTCTGGGCGGCAACTACCTGTTTTTCGGGAATGTTACATTGAGTCCGGCACTGATTGGCGTGGGCTACATCGTAGGACTCAATATTGCCATGCTGGTATTCATGGGTGGCGTGATCGGCACCATCATCGGCGTGCCCATCAACTGGGCGATCAATCACGAGGCCATCATGGCAGCAGTGGGCATCGACGCATCCCGCCAATGGAGTAGTTTCACTGCTTCGGAGTGGGGCGCGCTCGCCGGGCAGTCCTGGCAGAACTGCCGGCGCATTGGCGTGGGCGCGATGATGATCGGTGGTCTGTGGTCACTGATCAGCCTGGCCAGGCCGCTGGTGGATGGCGTCAAGGCAAGCCTGCACGCCTACAAGCTCAGCCGCTCTGCCGACGCCAAGGCGGTACTGCGCACCGAGTTTGACACCCCGATCAATTACGTCGCCATCCTGGTGCTGATTTCCATCGTGCCTGTGTTCTTCGTATTTAGTTTTGCACTGGGTGATTATCCCAACAAGTTTTTGATCGCCAGCATCATGACAATTCTCATGCTGGTTTTCGGTTTTATTTTTGCGTCCGTTGCGGGTTACATGGCCGGGCTGGTCGGTAGTTCCAACAATCCGATATCCGGCGTAACTATTGCCACGGTGATCATATCGGCCCTTATCTTGTTGCAACTGATGGGTAACGAGGGAATGGCCGCGACGCTCGGCCCCATTGCCGTGATCTACCTGGCGGGCCTCATTTGTTCTGCCGCGGCGATCGCAGGCGATAACATGCAGGATCTGAAATGCGGACATGTGCTTGGTTCAACCCCCTGGCGTCAGCAGATATTTCAGGTCGTAGGCGTGCTCGCGGCGGCTTTGATTATTCCTTTGATCCTGGGCGTACTTGATGCCGGCTATGGCATTGGTCGGCCGAGCCCGGTGAATCCCGAGGCCGCGCCGCTGGCAGCGCCCCAGGCGGCTCTCATGCAGGCACTTGCCAGTGGCATATTCGGTGACGGCATTGAGTGGGGCTTCATTTATATCGGCTTTGCGCTGGCTGTCGCACTCATTGTCCTGGACAAGATTCAGGAAAAGCGCGGCTCACACTTCCGGTTTCCGGTGCTGGCGGTTGCCGTTGGTGTATACCTGCCGCTTGGTCTGTCGGTACCGATTTTCATCGGCGGGGTGCTGGCTCACCTGGTTAAGACACGCTCGGCAAGCCTGCCTGAGACAAAGTGGATTCAGCGCGAAAATACCGGCTTGCTACTGGCCTCGGGCCTGATTACAGGTGAGGCACTGATGGGTGTGCTGGTGGCCGTGGTCGCGGCATTTGTAATGCCACTGCCGATGGTGGGCAGTTTTGGACTGGCGGCACCCCTGGGTATAGCCGCGCTCGCCTTCGTCATCGTGTATCAGTATCGCAGCACGATGAATGCCACCACGACCTGACCGTCGCAGTAACCTGAGGGGACGAATCGCAAGCTGGCTTGTGGTTCGGTCCCCCGTCCCGGGTGAGTGACAGATTCAGAATTGCAGGTGCCTTCGCGATCGTCTACATCGTGTGGGGGTCGACGTACCTCGGTATTCGCATCGCTGTGCATGATCTCCCCCCGGGCCTCATGGCCGGCGTACGTTTCGTACTGGCAGGACTCATCATGCTCAGCGTGGGCGTCGCCCTGGGCAAGCGAGGCCCGGCAACACGTCACGACTGGATCGCGTCCCTGGTCATGGCCGTGGCCCTGGTGCTGCTTGGCAACGGCCTGGTTACCTGGGGGGAGCAGTGGGTTGAATCCAACCAGGCCGCGTTGCTGATTACCACCGGCGCAATATGGACCGCCTGGCTCGGGACTTTCGGCGCCAAGGCGCAGCCCGTTTCCGGACGTGAAAAGACCGGTATCGCCATTGGCCTCGTCGGCGCTGCCTTGTTGCTTTGGCCAAAATCCGGTCTGCAGATGGATTATCTGGCGGGCCAGCTTGCCATCCTCGGTGCGCCGATTGCCTGGAGCCTGGGCACCATTTACTCGCGCACTTACCCCGCGCACATGTCACCCATCATGTTTGCCGGCCTGCAGATGCTGTTGGGTGGCCTGATGCTGATTGGCTATGGCTTGCTGGCCGGCGAACTGCCACGTTGGCAGTGGACTTTCAACGGCATCGCCGCGATGCTTTATCTGACCATTTTCGGTTCATGCATCGCCTATGGCACCTACGTGTGGCTCATCCAGCACACAACCCCTGCGCGCCTCGGCACCATCGCTTACGTGAATCCCGTGGTTGCCGTGCTGCTTGGCTGGCTGGTGCTCGACGAATCGCTGCAGGGCCCGCGCCTTGCAGGCGCCGTTGTGATCCTGGTCGGCGTCACCATGATTACCTGGCGAAGCCCGGGTGCGCGCTGACGGCATATGCCAGCAAGCAGATAGCCGGTGCAGACTTTGTGGCTACGACCAGGCCGCGTGCAGACGGCCCTTATCGTCCTGGTAATGCGGTGCCCAGCCCAAACCAACGAAGTGAATGTGCACGTCGGTGGTGCGGGGCTTGATGACGATCTCCTTGAGTTCCTCATTCTGGGCGTTGAACCCTGTTTCCAGGAGTTCGATTTCGCGTTCCAGTTGAGATTCCATGGCCTGTATCTCCTCCTTGACCGCCGCCTCGGTTTCCTTGGCCTGCTCGATGTCCTGGGATTCCTTGCGCATTCGCCCGGCCGACTTCATAGCCGTGCCAACTCGCGAGGCCGAGCTGGTGGAAATTTTCTTGCGCCCCAGTACCGCGCCCAGAATTGCCGTGCCGAAGGAGATCGCGGTGTCGACTTTTCGCTGCTTGGACTGTTCCTTCTCCCGCTCGATACGTTGCTGGGCACGCATTAGCCGGTTTTCCAGCGTGCGCGTCTTGCTGGCATACCGTTTGCGCAGCTTCTCCACCTGCGCATCGCGTTTTTCGGCAGCGATCTGCTGCAGGCGGGCGCGGAATTCACCTTCAGACTCACCCGGGTCCGAGGTCACCTTGAAGGTTTCGCTCTTGTACAGAGTCAGGGTTTTGTTGCCACGCAACCAGCGTTTCAACAGCTTTTCCCACTTGGCGTAGTTCTTGATGTTGCTGGCCGCGCCCGGCAATTCCGAATACTCGGCCTCACCTTCGGGTTCGGTCGCGAGCTGATCGAAATCCAACGCCAGTTCCTCGGCATTGTCCCACTCAATTGGCACCGGTCCGTCATCGACCTCGCATACCAGTCCGAAACGCTTCTCGTCGTTGACGTTGTAGCGAGCGTTGGTATATGCAACGTCGGAGGCTGCGACTACAACGGGAAAATAGACGAGCTTCTCGCCGGCTCCGGCGGGCCGCGCTGCGGGGATGAAATACTGGTCCAGCGCAGGCGGCAGGGGCGGGGGTGCCGTGTCCACGCTGCTTGCCCCGGCCTTTGCGGTCGTGGCCTGCGCAATTGCGCTTGGCGCAGACGCGGGCACACTTGCTTTGCGTCCCGTCATGAGTCGCTTGATCTGATCGCGCGTAAATGGCCCGGACAGATAAGACATCACCCAGCGCGTGTTGAATACCACGGGTTCGTTTTCATGCACGTTATGCAAAAGGAACACGCGCTTGCCAAGGCCGGCAATGGTCTGCTCCATGGCCTGTTTGTCGAATTTTCCGCCCGCGGCTGCACCTTCCAGGCCCTCCATCACGCGCATTTTGTCGCGCTCGGTCTGCAAACGGCCTATGAACCAGGTGCCCGTGTTCGATAAACCCTTGTAGTCGAGATCAACCGGGTTCTGTGTGGCCAGCACCAGCCCGAGGCCATAGGCGCGCGCTTGTTTCAGCAAGGTCAGAAACAGGGTCTTGGATGGCGGATTCGCAGTCGGCGGCATGTAGCCAAAGATCTCGTCCATGTAAAGGATGGCCCGCAGGCTGGATGTGCCCGGTTGTGCGCGCATCCAGCTGATCAGCTCGTTGAGCAGCATCGACACGAAGAACATGCGCTGCGGATCTGACAAATGCGCGATCGACATAACAGAAATGCGCGGTTTACCAGATTCTGTGTAGAGGAGATTGCCGGCATTCAAAGGTTCGCCCTCCATCCAGGCCTCGAAGCCCGGCGCGGCCAGCAGGTTATTAAGCTGCATTGCCAGCTTGAAACGGTCCTTGGATGGGTAAAACGATTCGATATCCATCACGCCGATGCGATCAACAGGCGGGTTTTGGATCGCGGTGATCAGTCCGGCCACATCAAGGTCGCGGTCCTGGCCCCAGTAGTGCTCCAGCACATTGGCGATCAGGATATGCTCGCGACTGGTGATGGGATCGGCCTCCAGGCCCATGAGGGCCATGATCCCGGTGGCAGTGGCCTGGATGCGCTCGCGATAGAGGTCCATATCTTCGCGAACCGGCGCGCCCGGGGCCTTGAATGACTTGAGTACCGATACGGGCAGGCCAGCCGAGCTGCCAGGAGTGTAAATTGCAAGATCTACCGAATCGCGGAATTTGCCGATTCGCGCGCTGTCCTGACCCCATTCACCGAGCCCCTTTTTCCACAAGGCCGCCTGCTCTGACGCATACTGGCTGACCGACTTGCCCTTCTTCTCGGCCTCGCGCGGGTTCACCCAGGGTTCAAAATCGCCGGCTGACAAACCGGGAAATGTCAGCAGAATATTACCCAGGTCGCCCTTGGGATCGATGGCGATCACCGGCACCTTGTCCATGGCCGCTTCTTCCAGCATGCCTATACCGAGGCCGGTTTTGCCGCTGCCGGTCATGCCGATGATCACGGCGTGCGTGGTCAGGTCCTTGGAGTCATAGAGGACGATGTCCTCGTTTACGCTCTTTTTCTTGAGGTCGTAGCTTTTGCCCAGATAAAAGGCGCCCAGCTTTTCATAATCGTGCATCATCGGTCCCCTGCCGATCCGGTTTGGAGCATCTTACTGACCCGGCGACCCTTGTCCAAGGCGCACCGCGCCATGGTGACCTCTGTTAACATTGCGCCGCCGATAAATGGGAGCCCATATGGCCGCTGGTTCAAAAAAAGTCATCTTCGCAGCGCTGATTGGCAATGGCCTGATTGCGATCACCAAATTCGTGGCGGCTTCGATCACGGGCAGTTCCGCCATGCTGTCCGAGGGTATCCACTCGGTAGTGGACACGGGCAATCAGGTGCTGCTGCTGTATGGGCTCAAGCGCGCGCAAAAGCCGCCTGACAAGCGCTTTCCATTTGGCCATGGCAAAGAGGTGTATTTCTGGAGCTTCGTGGTCGCCATCCTGATTTTTGCCGTGGGCGCAGGCATTTCTATTTACGAAGGCATTCATCACGTTCTGCATCCGGTGGAAATCACGAGCCCGATGATCAATTACGTAGTGCTGGGCCTGGCCATGGTGTTCGAAGGCGTCGCCTGGACGGTTGCCTTCGTGGAGTTCAAAAAGACCAAGGGCCAGTGGGGCTACTTCGAGGCCGTGCAACGCGGCAAGGACCCGACCTTGTTTGTGGTGCTGTTTGAAGACTCCGCGGCCATGGCTGGCCTCATCATCGCTTTCCTGGGCATATTCCTGGCGCAGGTCACCGGCATACCCTATTTCGATGGCATTGCGTCCATTCTGATTGGACTGATCCTTGGCGGTACGGCTGCCTGGCTGGCATATGAGACCAAAGGCCTGCTCATCGGTGAGGCCGCCAACGACAAGGTTGTGCAGGGTATCCGCGAGCTGGTTCTTGCCTGCGACGAGGTCGATCACATCAATGATGTGCTCACGATGCACATGGGCCCTGAATACGTGCTGCTCAATCTTGCAGTGAAGTTTAAAGATGAGCGGCGTGCCAATGAGCTGGAAACCGTGGTGCAGGATCTTGAACAGCAGATAAAAACAAAATTTCCGCGGGTCAAGCGAATATTTGTCGAGGCCGAGTCGAGGCGCATGCCACCAGGGGCCTGATGCGCAAAAACAAGATCGCCCCGCCGTTACCGACGGGGCGATTGATCGATCAACTTGAGATAGCGTTTAGTTATCGGCGACGGGATTACCGTCAGGGTCCAGGAAGCGAACTTCACCAAGCCCCAGATCGCGGATGCCAGACTCGATCTTTGCGCGATCGCCCACTATGACCCAGGTCATTTTGCCAGGCTGCAGCACGCGCTCGGCCTGCCGCGAAACATCAGCCAGGGACAGCGCGCGCACCGTTGCGGCATACGTGGACCAATGGTCATCCGGCAGTCCGAAACGCTGCATCTGCACAATATCTCCCAGCACTGCGCCATTTGTTTCCCAGCGCCCTGGCAAGGTCAGCGTCTTCTGGTCTTTTATCTTGGCCAGTTCCTCTTCAGTGGGAGGCATGGCATCGCCGCGAATACCTGTGACTTCCTTGTTGATTTCGGCGATCGATTCCGCGGTTTTATCTGTTTGCACGGGCGCAAAAGCAATAAACGGCCGCTGCGCTGCTGTGTCAAAAACCAGACTGCGGGCACCGTAAGACCAGTGCTTGTCCTCGCGAAGATTCATATTTATGCGTGCCGTGAAGCTGCCGCCGAGGATATCGTTCATAGCCTCAATAGCGAGCTGTTCGCTGTCGCTCTTCGGCGGTGCCAGGTGCCCTGCAAAGATAATCGATTGTTCCGAGTCAGGGCGATCGATAATGTAGACCGAGGTTGCATCAGGCAAATCGACATCACCCAGGTTTTTCGCCGGTACTTCACCCTGGCGCCACTTGCCGAAATGCTTTTCCAGCTTTGGCCTGAGTTCGGCCATGGTGATGTCGCCCACCACCACCAGGGTGGCGTTGTTGGGCTTGAACCAGGTCGAGTGAAAGTCTTTCAGCTCATCCACCGATAAACTCTGCACCGACGCCTCGGTGCCGGAACCCGTGAGCGGCAAGCCGTAAGCATGGCCTTCTCCATACATCAGGCGCGGAAATACCCTGAGTGCCATGCTGAAAGGCTGGGTCTTCTCGCGCTTGATGGCCGCGAGCTGTTGCTTCTTCAAGCGGTCGAACTCCTTGCCCGGGAAGGATGGGTTGAGGATGACGTCGGCATACAATTCCAGTGACGGGTCGAGGTTGGCCCTGAGTGCTGACAGATTGACTGAGGACATATCGAGGTTTGAACCCGCACTCAGTTCGGCTCCGAGGCGCTCCAGCTCATCCGAAATCCTCAGTGCGTCGCGAGTGCGCGTGCCCTCGTCAAGCATTGCCATCGCCAGGTTTGCCGTACCGGGCTTGCCGAACTGATCGGCCGCATAACCGGCATTCATCAGCAAACTGAATTGCACTACCGGGATCGCGCTGCGTGTGGCCAGCACCACCTTCGTGCCGTTCGACAAAGTCGTGGTCTCACGATCTGGAAAACGACCTTCGGGAAACTCGCTGACCTGCGGAACGCCCTGGCTGCGATCCACGGTGCTTGGGCGCACCGCGTAGTCAGGGAAAGGATGCACTTCCAAGACGAACTCGCCGGCGGACAGCCAGCGGTTGGCGGCCCCCCGAATGTCCTGACGAGTTGCGCCAATGATGCGCCGCTGCACTTCCTTATATGCACCTGCGTCGCCGTAATAAACTTCACCGGAAGCAAGGATGTCGGACTTACCGCCGAAACCGCCTATCCGCTCTGCGCCACGGACGAAGCCGGCGTGCTTACCGGTCCTCGAGCGTTCCATCTCGACCTTGGTCGGGCCTTCCTTGAGGAATCGTTTTATCTCTTCATCCAGGACCTGCTCCACCTGGGCCAGATCCTGGCCCGGCTGAGCCGTTGCCCAGACAAAAAACAACCCGCCCAATTCGCGCCCGAATACGCCGGCCACCACGTCCGTGGCAATCTGGTCTTCATAGACCAGGCGCTTGTAAAGGCGCGAGTTCTTGCCCGTCGCCAGCACATCGCCCGCCATGTCCAGGTATTCCAGATCAGGATCACCGTATGGTGCTACGGCCCAGACTTTGTATACCCGTGCCTGTGGGACACGGTCCTCCATCAACATCCGACTGGACTGAGTGCGCTTCTCCACGGCGATAGCCGGCTTGATCAGCGGCGGGCCCGCTGCGATGTGGCCGAAGTATTTTTCGACGCGAGCCTTGACGTCTTCGGGTTCCACATCGCCGGCAATGGCGATCACGGCATTGGCGGCGCCGTAATAGCGTTTGAACCATTCATGTACGTCCTCGAGTGAGGCAGCATCAAGATCTTCCAAGGAACCAATCACAGAATGATCATAAGGATGCGCGTCCGGGTACATGTTCTCAAATATGGTCAGGAATACCTTCCCGTAGGGCTGGTTTTCGCCCTGACGCTTCTCGTTCTGGACGACGCCGCGCTGCTCATCCAGGCGTGCCTGATCCACAGCACCGAGCATGTGACCCATGCGATCCGATTCCATCCACAACGCCATGTCGAGAGCCGTCTTGGGCACAACCTGGAAATAATTTGTTCGATCAAAGTTGGTCGTACCGTTCATGCCTGTGGCGCCGACGCGATCGAATGGCTTGAAATAGTCGTCGTTGTAGTTTTCGCTGCCATTGAACATGAGGTGCTCGAACAGGTGCGCGAAGCCGGTCTTACCGGGTTTTTCATCAGCCGAACCCACGTCGTACCACATGTTGACGGCGACAATCGGCGCCTTGTGGTCTTCGTGCACGATCAGGGTCAGGCCGTTATCGAGTACGTAACGGGTGTAGGCAATATCGATGATATCGGAACCTTGGGCCAGGCTGTTTCCGGCGAGGGTCAGCAGGCATAAGCCGGCCAACAGCGCCAGCGGATTTTTACGAGTCATGGGTGCGTCCTCAATTTTGGTAGAGATGCCGGTTGTTATAGGTTTCGGCAGGACAGGGAGTTTAGTCTGACCCGGCCTCGAGCTCAAAGTTCTCGCTGCTGTCCCGGCGGCGTCCGTATTTCTTGATGAGACCGTGTTTGCGCAGGCTGCCACGTAACTGGTGATAACTCAGGCCCAGCAATTGCGCTGCTTTGCGCTGGTTATACCGGGATTTCTTCATTGCCCGGGCAAGCCACGAACGCTCGACATCTCCCAGGTGGGACTTCAAGTCCAGCGGCAGCGAGGCGTCCTTTTCGGCTGGGGCAGGTGCTGCTGCCCTGGTGTCGGTCGCGGATTTTGCAGCCGGTGCCGTCAGCCCGACCTCGGCGGCCAGGTCGGGCAGCCAGTCCAGCGGGAGTTTGAACGGATCGAAGACAATCTCGGTTATGGCTTGGTCGGGGTCCTGGCTTCGATAGACTGATCGCTCAACCGCGTTTTTCAGAGCGCGCACATTACCTGGCCAGTCACGCTCGACCAGCTCGTCTCGTGCAGCATCGGCGAAACCGGGAAAAAACTCACGCCCCAGCTCGCTGGTGACATTCACGGCAAAATGTTCGGCCAGCGGCATGATGTCATCGCGCCGGGCCCGCAAAGGTGGGACGTTGATGACATCAAATGCGAGCCGGTCCAGGAGGTCGTGGCGAAATTGCCCCTTGCGCGCAAGGGCCGGCAGGTCGGCGTTGGTAGCGCCGACAATGCGCACATCGGTGGCCAGGGTCTCGCTGCCGCCGACGCGCTCGAACTCACCATACTCGATGACGCGCAGGATTTTTTCCTGCATGCGTGACGGAATGGTGGCCAGTTCGTCCAGGAACAAGGTGCCTTGGTCGGCGCGCTCGAAGCGCCCTACATGGCGTTTGCTGGCGCCGGTAAAAGCGCCGGCCTCGTGGCCGAATAGTTCGCTTTCGAGTATGGACTCCGTCAGTGCCGAGCAGTTGAGCTTGACGAAGGGCTGCTCCCACCGGCCGGACAGGAAATGCAGCCGGGAAGCGACCAGCTCTTTGCCCGTGCCCCGCTCGCCGATGATCAGGACAGGCTTGCGCAGTACCGCGGCACGCGAGACATGCTCCATCATGGCGAGAAAAGCGGGCGCCTCGCCGATAATTACCTGACGTTCGGCCACTGGTAATCCTAAAAGTAGCGACTTTAGCTAATGATAAACCAAAAAAACGAATAAATAGTGAAAATTACTAAAAAATAAGTGCCCAGCGAGACCTTATGTCCAATAAAAACCGGTTTTGATTCAAGGGCTTAATGTTTTTCCCAGCAGTTGGCACGTTTCATGCTTCGTATGGGATGCACAACAAATTCCGTACGAGGACACTGAAATGGGAATTTTTTCAAGATTTAGCGATATCGTTAATTCCAATTTGAACGCGATCCTGGAAAAGGCAGAAGATCCCGAAAAGATCGTTCGCCTGATGATCCAGGAAATGGAAGACACGCTGGTCGAGGTTCGTTCGGCGGCAGCGCGCTCCATCGCCGATAAGAAGGAACTCAACCGCAAGCTGGCGGCCATCGAGAAAGAGGCCAGCGAATGGGCCGCCAAGGCCGAGTTGGCCGTGCGCAAGAACCGTGATGATCTGGCCAAGGCGGCGCTGGCTGAAAAGGCCGCGGTCGATCAGACCGCCGGAGCTTTAAAGGCCCAGTACACGCAGGTGGACGAGGGTCTCAGCCAGCTTAACGACGACATCGCGCGCCTGGAAGAGAAGCTGGCCGATGCGAAGGCGCGGCAAAAAGCGCTTTTAATGCGTCACCAGACGGCCTCTCGTCGCCTGGAGATTCGCAAGCAATTGCATGAAAACAAGATCGACGACGCCCTGATGCGTTTCGAAGCCTTTGAGCGCAAAATGGAAGACGTTGAAAGCCGGGTAGAAGCCTACGATCTGGGCCTGAGAAAGGACCTGGGCTCCCAGTTTACGAGCCTGGAAGCAGAGGAATCGGTAGAGAAGGAATTGGCCGAATTGAAGGCGCGGATCTCAGGCAGCGATGCGCAGAAGGCGCAATCCTGAGCGGCACCCGGGATTTGACTGGCAATCTTGGCTGAGGGCGGGAGCAACAAATGGGTGAGGTGATTGCAATCCTGGCGGTGACTATCCTGGCGCCGCTGGCCATCGTCTTGCATTACGTCACGAAGTGGAAAGAGGCCAAGGGCCTTTCCAGTGAGGACGAGCAGATGCTGGAAGATCTTTGGCAAAGCGCGCAGCGTATGGAAAGTCGCGTCAACGCGCTTGAGACGATACTCGATGACCACGTGGAAGACTGGAGGAAAAAGGTATGAGCAGGGCGAGAGGGCGGCATGCAGCTGGTGGTACCCGGCTTCTGTACAGGGATCGTGAGCGCGGGCTGATCATGGGCGTGTGTGCAGGAATATCCGAGTTTTTCGACTGGAACCTGCTGACGGTGCGACTGATCGTCCTCGTGATGCTGGTGGTCGCATTTATCCCTACGGCGCTGGTTTATTTCACCGCGGGTTTCCTGCTGAGAGACCGGCCGCTGCGTTACTATGGGGCGGATGACCCGCGGGCGTGGCATGACGAGATGCGTTTCTGGCGTCAGCGCAGGCGCGAATATCGCAAGCGGGAGCAGCGCGTATGACCAGTGAAAACTACAACGGCGAGGCCAGCCCACGACGCCTCTACCGGGACAAAGGGCGCGGGGCTATCTGCGGCGTATGTGCGGGCCTGGCCGATTATTTTGGTTTCGATGTAACGATGGTCAGGATACTGACCTGCATAGGCTGCCTGTTTTTCCCAATCGTGTTTTTTATTTACCTGGCGATGTGTCTGCTTTTGCCGGTCAAGCCGGGCCAGCTGTATCGTGACCAGCAGGACGAAAAATTCTGGCGCTCTGTCAGGCGTTCGCCCTCCAATACGTTTTCCAACGTACGTCACAAGTTCCGTGACATGGAGGCCCGGCTGGAGCGTATGGAGCGCTATGTGACCTCACCCCGTTTCAAGTTAGACCAGGAATTTCAGGACCTGGAGAAAGACTGACGTTGCCGGCGGAGTGCGGGTGACCCGCAGTTATATATTGTTCAAGTAAGAGAGGAGGCAGTAATGGATCCCTTCAAGATGGTTGTGCTGATAGTGTTGATTGTGAGCATTGCGGGGGTTCTGAAGTCGTATTTCGATGGCGGCGGAAAGGCCACGAATTTCATGAATGAACTGGGGCTCGACGACACCTGGGGCGAGGACCCTGCGTCCGTCGGTGAACACATCAAGAAGATTGACGAACTGGAAAAGCGCATCCAGGTTCTGGAGCGCATTGTCACAACAAAAAACTACGATTTGAAGCGGGAAATAGATGATCTCGCCAAAAGTGGCTGACACGTCTGATGCTGGCGTGGCGGCCACCCTTCCCTAGGACTTTTCTCTTTCGTCCCGCGTGACGTACTTCAGGTCAAACTCGCCAATTCTGATTACATCCCCCGACCGCAACGGATGGTACTTGATGAGCTGACCGTTGAGATAAGTGCCATTCATGCTGTTGCAGTCTTCGACCACACGGTCGGTTTCCACAGTAATAATCTGCGCATGCTTGCGGCTGACGCGGCTGCTGCGCACCATGATGTCATTGCTCTTGGTCCGGCCGATGGTTACGCGTTCCTTGTTAATGGCATATTCGGCTATTTTGCGCCCCTCGAAAAAGACGAAAACATAGCCGCGCTGCTTGATCTCGTGGACCTTGGCGGCTTTTTTCGCGAGCATTTCAGCAATACTCAGAGGCATTTCGCGTATCTCACTCCCCGACCAGTTACGGAATATGACAAATAACTATAGTGGCGGATAGCCCCTGAATCTTTGATCTGCCTCACATTGTGGCCGTCGCCGTCCATCAATTACCCTTAAATATACCCATTTGGCAATATTCCCCGCGCCTATTATATGCAGTGCCGGCATCCGTATAATCCAGGATCGGAAATCGGGAGGCAAAGCATGCAGGTCACCATATCCGCGCCGACAAGACCACGCTCGGGAACGGAAAAAAAGCTCGAAGCGGCCCTGCGCAGCAAGGTAGGCAAGGCGGTAGCCGACTATTCCATGATCGAGGAAGGCGATCGCGTCATGGTATGCGTGTCGGGTGGCAAGGACTCCTACGTCATGTTGGACATGCTGATGAGCCTCAGGCGAAATGCGCCGGTGGGGTTCGATCTGCTGGCTGTCAACCTGGATCAGAAGCAGCCGGGCTTTCCTGCGCATGTCTTGCCAGAATGGCTGGATGGGCTCGGCATTGAATACCAGATTATCGAGCAGGATACTTTCAGTGTCGTGCGTCGCGTCGTGCCCGACGGCAAAACCTCATGCGGCTTATGTTCGAGGTTGCGACGCGGTGCCCTTTATAATTTTGCCGAGCAAGCGGGCGCCACCAAAATTGCCCTTGGTCATCATCGCGACGATATTGTGGAAACATTGTTTCTCAATATGTTTCATGGCGGGAGGCTCAAGGCCATGCCGCCCCGGCTCACCAGCGATGATGGTCGGCATGTGGTAATCAGACCTCTGGCCTACTGCGCGGAGGCGCAAATCGCACGATTTGCGCGGGCGCGTAATTATCCGATTATCCCCTGCGATCTGTGCGGGTCTCAGCCGAATCTTCAGCGCCAGGAAATCAAACGCATGCTGTCCGCCTGGGAACGCGCGTCGCCGGGCAGGACCGGGAACCTGTTTCGCAGCTTGCAGCACGTGGTGCCTTCTCACCTGGCCGATCGCGAGCTTTTCGATTTCCCGGGTAATAGCCGCGGCGCGTGAGATTGGCGCTTGTCACTCTGTCAGTCCTGCTCTTGCCTGCAGCGGCTGCTGACGGTTAAATGGCAGCACCGGCAGCGAGTAATGCGCTATATGCTCAAGCGTTCTCGCCCGCATAGGAAATATTGATGCCGCGGCACTTCATTATCGGGTCATTGCTCTGCCTGGCGCTTGTACCAGCAGCCAGCTTCTCGCATAAGGGGCCATACACCGAATTCCGATTCGACAGAATCGGTGTTGAAGACGGCCTGTCCAATGGCGCTGTGAATGCCATACAGCAAGACCAGCAAGGCTTTATGTGGTTTGGCACCGAGGACGGCCTGAATCGCTACGATGGCAGAAACTTCGTAATTTATCGCCACGAAGTCGATAACGAAAACTCTTTGGCGTCCGGCAATTTTGGCGCAATTTTGCAGGACCGCGCAGGCCAGATGTGGCTGGGGACCTGGGGCGCCGGTGTCGACCGTTTCGATCCGCTGTCTGGCGTGTTTACGCACTTTGGTGCCGGCGCCGAGAATACCCTCGGCTTTCGTGGCAAGAACACGGAATTCGTATTTGAGGACAGCCACGGCGATATCTGGATCGGTACCGAGCGCAGTGGCTTGAATCGCTATCTTGCAAAGGAGGGACGATTCGAACACTACGCACACGATGCAGATGATCCTCAGAGCCTGGGCAGTGACAGCGTCAAGGCAATGGAAGAAACCGGAGACGGACGTCTTTGGATTGGCACGGACGCTGGCCTGTTCCTTTATCAGCCAGAAACAGGCAAGTTTTTGCGCGTGCAGGTTCCTGGCGAGCCGGCGTCGGGCAAGGACCGGATCCGATCGCTGGATATCGATGCCAGCAATGGCCTGTGGGTCGCTACCCGAGGTGACGGGCTGAAGCGGCTGGACCTGAGTTCCGGCAACTGGGCGGAATATCGTTATTCACCGGGTGACGAAAATAGCTTGAGTGAAAATGCCATCGCTCGCGTTTTTGTCGATTCATCCGGGATTGTGTGGGTAGCAACTTACAGTTCGGGACTCGATCGCCTGGATCCGCAAACGGGTTTATTACGAAACTTTGATTACTCGACTGAGGAAAGCGGCGAGGGCATCAGCTTCCGAAGGATTGATGCGATCTATGAGGATCGCGGGGGCGTGCTCTGGTTTGGCACACGTGGCGGTGGAATAAACAAGCTCCCGGTGCGGCAGACTGGCTTCAGGAATTATAGTTACGAGCCAGGCCTCGAGCACGGATTGCCGCATACCACCGTGCGGAGTATATCGGGCAAGGCGATGCCGGCAGGCGACGTGATATGGGTCGGAACGGATGGCGGTGGTCTCGCCAGGTTCGATCAGTCTAGCGGCCATTTCGAAATCTATGGGCCTGCTCCGGCCCAGACCGGTGGCCTCGCGGACGGGCGTATACGTGCAACCCTGGTGGACCGGCAAGACCGGCTCTGGGTAGGAACCTATGCAGGTGGTTTGCATCTGCTGGAGTCGGAATCGACGGCCAGCGAATTCAGGCGCTTCGTAAATCGAGCAAACGAGCCGGATAGCCTTAGCAGTAACCAGGTAAACACGCTGCTGGAAGCTTTCGATGGTTCAGTCTGGGTCGGCACACAAAGTGGCCTGGACCGCTTGCGCAGACTTGCGAAAGACAGCATAAGCTTCGAGCACTACCGCCACGACCCAGCGAATGCGAATAGCCTGATCGATGATTACATCACCGCCTTGCTGCAGGACAGCGACGGCAGATTATGGGTGGGTGCGCGCGGTGGTCTCAGCCGGCTGGATCCCGCCACGGGCCGCGTTGACCGCTACCAGCACAGCGCCACGGATGACACGACCTTGTCCAGTAATTTTATCACCAGCCTGGCGCGTGACAGGCAAGGCCGCATCTGGATCGGGACCGATGCCGGGGGCCTCAATCTTTTTGACCGCAGCAGCGAACAATTTGAGCGGATAACCGGACTCAGCGGCGAGTTAGGACCGCGCATCAGCAGCATACTTTTAGGTGCTGATGAGCGCTTGTGGCTCGGGTCCGGCCGCGGGCTGATCCGCTTTGATCCGGATACCCGGGAGACTCGCGTGTTTGGCTTATCCGAAGGTCTGCTCACCCTGGGCTTTTTGCCGGGCTCGGCATATGCGACCAGCAATGGGGAGCTGTTCTTCGGCGGCCTGCGCGGCATGGTTTCCCTGTTTCCTGGCGCAATTTACGAAAATACCAAGCCGCCGGACGTGGTGATTACGTCGGTCACTCGATTCGATAACGGTGAGAACCTCCTGGCTCAGGAAAATACGGCAGGACATCGGCAGATAACGCTGGCATATGATGAGGCATTTGTGCATTTTGAGTTTGCTGCTCTGGACTACACTAACCCCGCGCAAAATCGCTACGCATATCGTCTCGAAGGTGTCGACCAGGACTGGGTTGAGACCGGCAATATAGCCAGCGCAAGCTATGCGGCGCTGGCCCCGGGGGAATATGTCTTCAAGGTAAAGGCGGCCAACAGTGACGGTTTCTGGAACGAGCAGGGTGTCAGTCTGGGTTTGATTGTTCAGCCACCTTTCTGGCAGGAATGGTGGTTCAGAATAATGCTGTTGATGTTGGTCGTACTGCTCCTCTCCGGGCTGCACCTTTTCCGCACCGGTGCAATAAGGGCGCAGAATTTGAAATTGGAATCACTCAATTCGCGTCTGCTGGATCAGATTGCGAAGCGTAATCTCATCGAGGGTGAACGCGAAGCACTGATCATGGAACTCGAGTCGCGCAACGCCGAGATGGAGCGCTTTACCTACACGGTCTCTCATGATCTCAAGAGCCCGCTGATAACAATCCAGGGATTCCTCGGCTTGCTACGCCAGGATCAGATAGCCCAGCGTGAGGATCGCATGCGCTCGGACATCGACAAAATTGAGTCGGCAACGTCGACTATGAACCAGTTGCTGGACGAACTCTTACAATTCTCCCGGGCAGGCAAGACAATGAACCAGCCGACAGCGGTGCCGCTGCAAGAGATTGTTGATGAAGTCCTGAGCCTGACTCGCGGTGAAATTGAGAATCGCGGCGTCGAGGTGCGCGTGGCCCGAAACCTCCCGGTTGTCTGCGTGGACAGGGTTCGATTTACAGAAGTATTGCTCAACCTGGTTAGCAATGCGGTTCGATTCATGGGCGATCAGCTGTACCCAAAAATCGAGATTGGCGTACGCAATGCGGATAACGTGCCCGTGTTTTATGTGCGCGACAATGGGATCGGCATTGATAAGAATCACCATGACAAAGTATTCGGGCTGTTTGAGCGACTCGATGCCAAGACGCCGGGCACAGGCATTGGCCTGGCGCTGGTACGTCGGATTATCGAGAATCACGGCGGCGAGATCTGGGTGGAATCGGGTGGCCCCGGTACCGGCAGCAGTTTCTGCTTCACTGTGAATACGGTTACCGCACAAGAGGTGCGGGGGCCGTCCGCAGCAGCATGATTTTTCGGCCTGCACGACCATCAGCCATCCAGGTCTTTTAACCGCTGCAGGAAAAGGCGGTAGAATTGGCGCCTTACCCTGCCCAGACCGGTGAGTGTTGATGAATTCTTTGTGCTTGCTTCGAAAGTGTCACCTGCCCATTGTGTGGATGACGATATTCCTGTCTTGTTCTGCTTTCGCCGAATCGGCGTACGTGACTGATCAGCTGCGCCTGGGATTTCACCGGGCGCCGGATACCAGCGACCGACCCTTCAGGATGCTGTTGAGTGGCGAACAGGTGGAAGTTCTCGAACGTAACCGGTTTTACGCGCGGGTCAGGGCGGCCGATGGCACGGAGGGTTGGGTCAAGGCCGGATTCCTGATGAACGACAAACCTGCGGTGCTGAGGGTCGCCGAAGCAGAGGCCAAGCAGGCGGGGCTGGATGAGGAATTGACCAGGATAGCCGAGGAGCGCGAGGCAACGGCGCAGCAGATTGCCGGTTTAGAGTCAGATGTTGCGGCGACCAGAAGTGCACTGCAGGCGTCGGAGGCAGAGAAGCGCCGGCTCGACGAAGAGAACCAGGCTTACCGCAAGCGATTTGATACACCCAGCGTGCCGCTGACCTGGACTCTGGGGGGTGCCTTATTCGCTCTGCTGGCAGGCTTTGTACTGGGGCTCATCTGGGTGGACCGCCAGAGTCGCAAGCGTCACGGCGGCATCCGCGTTTATTGACAAGTCGACAAAAAAGAAGCCCCTCCGAAGAGGGGCTTCCGTTGTTGTGATGGATCGGCTTGCGCCGACTTCCGCTTACTTGTTGAAGTAAAAACGGAACCCAGCCAGGTAGATATTGGCGTCATCACCGATGTCGATGCTGGCATCAAAGGCGAAGTTGTCAGTAAAACTGTACACACCACCGAGCGTGAAGCTCGTGTCATCGCCGTCAGTGCCACCGAGGTCGACATAGTTGATCCCGCCGTTCAGCTCGAACTGGTCACTGACCATGCCCCGGATCAGCGCACTGATGCCATAACCGTCATCATCTACGCTGCCGAAACCGGAATCGGCATCAGCCCTGACGTATGCACCTCTGAGCGCAATATCGGTGGTATCCGACATTGGGAAGCGGTAACCGAAGCCTACTTCAAGGATGCTAAGGTCAACGCCGAAATCGAAGTCCAGGGACGCATAATCGGCAAACATGAACCAGTTTTCATGAATGCTGACAGAGCCGCCCAGCCCGAAACCGTCACCGTCTACGTCGGGATTGTCGATGTCGCCCTTTACGTAGGCGACCTCTACGAAATCGTAGCTCGGGCTGTCAGCGGTAGCGACCGCGGGGGCCAGCGAGCCAAAAATAAATACAGTGGCCAGAGCCATCATACGAGTAAAAAGAGTATCCATGTAAATTAGCCTTTCCGTAAATTACGGATCATTTCCAAACTGTCACGGCGAATACCGCCAAATGCGTTTCTACCGCGGCGACAAATATAGGGCCGCGGCCACCATAATCAATAGGTGGAAACACCTATGGGGCCCTGGCCAGGGGAGGAATTCCACCGCCGGTCGCCTGTGGGCAGCTATTCGTCTGAAAGCCGGCTAACAGCGGGCGGCAGGGCGAGAATAGCCTGTCTTGCCAGCAGAAAGTTGAACTGCATCAGCAGGGCAAAATTCCATTCGATAATGTTCTCGAGCTGGTCTTTTTCGGCGACAAAATTTGTGATGGGAATGCTGCCGATACCAATTACCAGCAGCAGTGCGCACAGTGCCAGCATGCGACGAGCGCTGGCTGCGGCACTTTCTGAACTGCCAAGCAGGCGTCGGGCGAGCAGCAACTGGCCCAGGAACACGAAGCCGAAATACAGGCTGACACCATAGCGGCGCAACAGCCGGTAGACCGCCCCTTCCGTACCAAGGAACACCACGTACATCACCAGCGCGAGGGCGCCAATGCTGCCGCACACGGCTACCGCGTCGACCTTGGGCGCCGCAGTTCTGGTGCGCTGCGCGCTGGCAATGAAAAACCACGCCATGACGAAGGCGCTTACCAGCATCAAAGGCTTGAAGACCCATTGCGATGGATGGGTGCGCCCGGTGCTGCTTATGGATGTACAGCCGTCCAGGTACGGCAGGCAGCGCGGCACCGCGTCGAAGGTGATGGCCAGGAGGTAAGCAGCGTTGATCGCAACGATCGGGAGCCAGGCGGTTAACAACGCGAGCATGGCGAAGCGCTCGGGTCCCATCAGGAAAGATGCCGTTTTGCTGCTCATCAGCACACCATGTCTGTTCGGATTCGCCAGCTACCTCAGCCTAACCCATATCTGTGCTATCGGCAGTAATCACAGGCCTGCCCGCAACGCCAATAGTCTGCAAGCACGGGCAACAGCCCGCAACATGGCTGGCGTTTGTGTCCCGGAAATGATTTATTGGGCGGGCACGGCAGCCCGGCTCCCGTTCACGCGCGCGGGTCTGCCTGGAGCTCTCCTTTGTTCTTTGCGATCCAAGGCATGCGAGAATCACCAGGTCGTTTTTTGCGTTCGCTGTTCGATGTGGCACTTAGCGCGGTCGGTGCGGCCCGTTGCGTGCCCGAACACGTACCCGCCCCCTGCAAGGGCCGGACGGTCATCGTCGGTGCCGGCAAAGCGGCAGCGGCAATGGCCCGCGTATTTGAGGAAACATTTACCGGTGCAGTCAGCGGGGCCGTGGTGGTTCCCGATGGCCATGGATGCAAGACCAGCGCCATCGATGTTCTGGTGGGTTCGCACCCCGTGCCTGATGAACGCTGCGTAGCGGCGAGTAATCGAATATTGGAAATCGTGGGGGCGGCAGGAGACGATGATCAGGTCATTTGCCTGTTGTCAGGCGGCGGTTCATCGCTACTTTGCTTGCCGGGAGAGGGCGTTTCGCTGGAGCAAAAACGTGCACTGAGCCATGAGCTGCTGGCCAGTGGCGCCGACATTTCGGAAATTAATTGCGTTCGCAGGCACCTGTCCGGGATTAAAGGAGGGCGCCTTGGCGCTTTTTGCGCGCCGGCTCGTTGCCTGACCCTGGCAATTTCCGATGTGCCCGGTGACGAGCCGGCCGCGATTGCTTCCGGGCCGACGGTAGCAGATTCCTCAACTGCGGCCGATGCGATTCAGCTGATCCGCAAATACGGTCTCGAGCACCATCGCGAGGCGCTTGTGTGGCTCAATGATTCGCGTTGTGAAACGATCAAACCTGGTGATAGCCGGCTTGCGCATTGCGAGTTCCGGATTATCGCCCGGGCCAGTGACGCGCTGCATGCAGCTGCTGATGCTGTGAGCGACGCGGGGCTTGCATGCGAGATATTGGGCAGCGATCTGCAAGGCGACGCAAGTCAGCTTGGTCGGGAGCACTGCCGGCAGGTTCAGCAGTTACTGCGCGAGCATGGCCGTCCCGACCGGCCCCTGGTGCTGTTGTCCGGTGGCGAAACGACTGTTCGTGTCACCGGTGGTGGCGCAGGAGGGCGCAATACGGAATATCTGCTGGGGCTGGCAACATGTCTCGCTGGTCAGCGCGGCGTTCATGCGCTGGCCTGTGATACCGATGGCCTAGACGGTAATGTGACGACAGCGGGGGCAATCTATACACAGGATATGGCCAGCCGATGGCTGGCTTTACAAATGGATCCGACAAGCTACTTGCAGAATAACGATTCGGCGGGGTTTTTCACGGCCATGGACGGACTTTTGAATACCGGGCCGACCTTGACCAATGTCAACGATTTCCGCGCCATTCTCCTGATGCCCGAGGCCTGGCATGCCTGAAGCCATTGCACCTGTAAAATAGCGCCATGAGCGAAGAAAATACCAGCGGTAACAAACCCGCCAAGGCGATCAGGGCATCGTTGTTGCATTGCCTTGGTTCACCCGACCCCGCGGACGGACAAACTGCGGTGGAATTTATCGAAGATGGCCTGTTACTGGTGCGTGATGGTCTCGTGGCCGGTCTGGGTGCCGCCGACGACATGCTCGAATCGCTGCCCGATACAGTTGCCATTGATGATCAGCGGGGCTGCCTTCTGGTACCCGGCTTTATCGATACCCACATTCATTATTCACAAACCGACATCGTTGCTGCGCATGGCCGCCAGCTCCTCGATTGGCTGGAAATCTATGCCTGGCCGGGCGAAATGCGTTTCGAGGATCCGGCGGTGTGTGCCGAGGTTGCCGAATTTTTTCTCGCTGAGTTGTTGCGAAACGGCACCACAACGGCATGCGTTTTTGGCAGCGTTCACAAGGGCTCTGTGGATGCTTTGCTGCAGGCAGCCGCCGCGCGCGACATGCGTATGATCGCGGGCAAAGTGCTTATGGATCGTAATTGTCCTGCGGCTCTTCTCGAGTCCTGCGAGGCTGGTATCGAAAACAGCGCGGAACTCATTGCACGCTGGCACGGCAGGGGCCGGCTTGCTTATGCGCTGACCCCGCGATTTGCGCCGACCTCTACACCTGAGCAGCTTGCTGCCACCGGCCAATTACTGGACTCGCGGCCCGGGCTATACCTGCAGACGCACCTGGCGGAGACCGCCAGAGAAACGCAATGGGCCCGCGAGTTATTTCCGCAGGCGCCCAGTTACCTGGGCGTTTACCAACAAGCCGGCCTGGTCGGCAAGCGCAGTATTTTCGCGCATTGCATTCAGATCGACGACAATGATCGCATGCAGCTGGCGGCCGCTGATTCGTCAATCGCATTTTGTCCGGGCTCGAACCTGTTTCTGGGTAGCGGTTTGTTTGATTATCACGCTGCGAGAAACGCTGGAATCCGGGTTGGGCTGGGTAGTGACATAGGCGCAGGAACCCGATTCGGTATGCCTGAAAATGCGGGTGAAGCTTACAAGGTCTGCAAGCTGGCAGGCAAACCGCTGGACCCTTTCGAGGCTTTTTACCTGGCAACGCTGGGTGGGGCACGCGCGTTGCACCTTGAAGATAAAATCGGCAACTTCGCGGTGGGAAAGGAGGCGGACTGCGTCCTGCTTGATTACAATGCTACACCACTGATAGCCCGAAGGATTGGCGAAGCCAAAAACCTGGCAGAAAAGCTTTTTGCGATGTTGCTGCTGGGCGATGATCGCCTGGTCGCTGCTACATACATTCTGGGGGAGCAGGTTCATGTCCGCAATTGAAAGCGATTCGATCGGAGCGGAGCGCCCACGCACCGTGGAAAAATATTTCATCGGTGCCCGCGAGTTGCTGGCCGATTCGTTTCGTCTGGGCATGCAGGTCTATGAAAGCGGCTTCCGCCCCAGCTTCATTGTGGGTATCTGGCGCGGAGGTTCACCTGTTGGAATCGCGGTACAGGAATTGCTCGATTATTTTGGCGTGGAAACAGATCACATTGCCATCCGGACGTCTTTGTATTCCGGCATTGATGAGCGGCGCAAGCGCGTGCGGGTACATGGTCTGGGCTATGTGCTCGATAACATCGGCCACGACGACGGCCTGCTGATCGTTGACGACGTCTGGGACTCCGGGCGCAGCATCAGGGCCGTCATAGAGAAGCTGCGATTCAAGGCGCGCCGAAACGCACCGGCTGATATCCGCGTGGCTACGGTATATTTCAAACCTGATATGAATAAGGTCGATGGCCGTCCCGATTACTTTGTTCACGAGACGGATCAGTGGCTGGTTTTTCCGCACGAATTGCAAGGGCTGTCACTTGACGAGATTCTCAGCAAGCAGAGCATTGATGGAATCCGTGACAAGCTGAAGAAGTACGCAGAAAAAAGCGGCAAATACTAGTTAACTTCCATTTTTTCGGGCAGTTGCAGCTGGCACGATGCCAGGAATAAATCATGAAAAAGGCCGTCCTGAGACGGCCTTTCTTGATGCCAGGTGCCGGAGCGAAATACCGGCCGTGGTGTGAGGGGGGGCGATCAGGTGCCGATATGTGCGGCGAGGAATTCTTCCATCTGGCCGTAAAAGTCCAGCCGATTTTCCAGTTTGTGGTAACCGTGCCCTTCATCGCGCGACATCCATAAGAAGTCTTTGCCGGCCTTCTCCAGCGCTTCCTTCATGGCAATGCCCTGACACATCGGCACGCGAACGTCATCTTCACCATGTGCGAGAAAGACTGCGGCTTTGATCTTGTCAGCGTTATGTGCCGGTGATCTCTTGCGCCATTCCTCGACATCGCGACCCATGACTTTCTCGAGGAAAGCCTGTCCGGTCTTCCTCTTGGGTATGTCGCCGCACTTGTTCATGATCTCAAGATCGTAAACGCCAACGTAGCCGATGGCACACTTGTACAGATCAGGTTCGCGAACCACGCCCTGCAGGGCCGCGTAACCACCATAGGAACCACCGTAGATGCACAGACGGTCCCTGTCAGCGATGCCCTGGTCTACTGCCCACAGGGTTGCGTCGGTGACGTCATCCTGCATTGCGGTTCCCCAGTTCATGTATCCGGCCTCTTCAAATTCTCTGCCGTATCCTCCCGACCCCCGGAAATTTATCTGCAGCACCGCGTAGCCGCGGTTGGCCAGGAACTGGTTCTCCCAGTTGTACCCCCAGGTATCACGGGGGCCATGCGGGCCACCGTGTACGTTCACCACCATGGGCAGGTTCTTACCCTCCGAACCCGGAGGCAACGTCAGGTAGCCACGCAACTCCAAGCCATCTCGCGCAGTCAGTTTGATGGGCGTTTGGTTAGCCATTTGCTCCGGTTTTATCCACGGCCGGCGCGAGAGCAGATATTTCAGCTTGTTGGTCTGGCGATTGAAAATATAAAAATCGCCGGGGTTGGAATCACTGGAGACGAGGACTACCGCTTCCGAGCCGTCCCGTGTATGTGAGGTGATCCGCACATCCTGGCCAGGAAACGCTTTCTGCAGTCCGATCAGGGTCTGCGCATCCGGGTGGCTGGTATTCAGCCACAGCGTTTCCGGCTTGTCCGGCATATAGCGCAGCCCGAGAATCGTATCGTCGGTGGCAGAAAAAATGTCGGAAGCATCGACATAAGGGTCCCTGAAAAGCAGTTCCAGGGAGCCCCGCTCCAGGTCATATTCGAAGACACCATATGTGGGCGCATCATGATTGCTGGCCAGCATGACCTTGCTGTTGTCCTTCGAGAATCCCAGCGGCAGCGTCCAGGACGTCTTTGCCTTGCTGCCCAGATCCAGGATTTTCCAATCGTCGCTGTCCTTGGCGCGAAAATGCGTGACAAGCGTCTCGGAATCTTCGCGGTTACCCTCGATTACAAACCTGAGGTCGCCGTCATGGTCAACTTCCATCCCCGCGCTGAACGACTTGGGGCTGGACATGCGAGGAGATCCCATGAAGTGTTTTTTGCCATTCTTGATATTCAGTCGGAATGGGCGAACACCGGCGGCGTTGAACTGGCCAACTATGATGTAGTCGGGCTCATTTTCGAGAAGATCGAGGACAATAAACGAGGTTCCACCGCTACCTGCACTGGCCATTCTCCCGGCACCGAGATACATGCGATTATTCCCGTTGTAATCGCTGGCATACAACTGGGTAATGCCCCCCTTGGTGTCGAGAAATCCGACGAATTTCTGCTCGCTCATGATCAGGCGATGGTCGTTTGCCCAGTCGAAACTGGTCACCCTGTGGTATTCGCCAAATTCAAAATTTGACTCGGCGACCATTTTTTCCCGATTTACGACGCGAAGTTTCACCTGCCCGTCATCGCGGTAAGTTGCGGCAAATCGTTTGCCGTCTGGCGATATTTTTATGTCTTCAAAATCAGCATTCTTGACAAAATGCTCCAGCGGCAGCTTTTCGGGAGCGCCTTGGGCAGAGGCCGCCGATAGCAGGCCTAGCAACACGAGAAACACCAAACGCATAGTCACGACCTTAATTTGTTAATGAAACTGTGGGCCCGGTATTCAGCATCCGTTGTCGAAAGCGCGACATGGGGTGCGCCGCCCGGGGCCGACAGGATAAAGGAATCAATGGCCAGGCAAAAGGCCGCAGGTGCAAGTACCTGAATATGCAACACTGAGACAAGAGAGGTGGTGGGCCCGGCAGGACTCGAACCCCGCGCCTGCGCAAACAACAATCAAGCGCTGACTTCAACAAGCGCGGAACAAAGGTATCGCGGAATCAAATGCAGAGCTAGAGACGATAAACGGACGCGAAAAGGTATGGTGGGCCCGGCAGGACTCGAACCTGCGACCAAGGGATTATGAGTCCCCTGCTCTAACCAACTGAGCTACAGGCCCAAACACTATCTCTCTGCTAACCGTACTCTCGCATTGTTGCGGGTCGTCACTCCGAGTCAGTCCGCATTCGCCAACGGCGCTGTGTTTGCTGCCATCGGCGGACTGCTAACCAACTGAGCTACAGGCCCACTGGATATTCGCTTTCGAGGAAGCGACACTCAAAATTATACTACTGGTTTCTGAAATCCATAGGCATATCAGCGGCCGATGCCCCCCGCTGATAATCAGTCTTCGAGCAGGAAACTTCTGAGCTGCTCGGAGCGACTGGGGTGGCGCAGCTTACGCAGGGCTTTCGCCTCGATCTGACGAATGCGCTCGCGGGTCACATCGAACTGCTTGCCGACTTCTTCCAGCGTGTGGTCGGTGTTCATGTCAATGCCGAAGCGCATACGCAGCACCTTGGCTTCGCGTGGTGTCAGGCCGGCCAGCACGCTGTGGGTCGCCTCTCGCAGGCCCTCTCCGGTTGCGGAGTCGATGGGCGAATCCACTGAAGTATCTTCAATGAAATCGCCAAGATGCGAATCTTCGTCGTCGCCAATGGGCGTCTCCATGGAAATGGGTTCCTTGGCGATTTTCAATACCTTGCGCACCTTGTCTTCCGGCATTTCCATACGGATCGACAGCTCCTCAGGTGTAGGTTCGCGGCCCATTTCCTGCAACATCTGCCGGGAAATACGGTTCAGCTTGTTGATGGTCTCGATCATGTGCACCGGAATGCGAATTGTGCGGGCCTGATCGGCAATGGAGCGCGTAATTGCCTGGCGAATCCACCATGTCGCGTAGGTCGAAAACTTGTAGCCGCGCCGGTATTCAAATTTGTCCACGGCCTTCATCAGGCCGATATTGCCCTCCTGGATGAGGTCCAGGAACTGCAAGCCGCGATTGGTGTACTTCTTGGCAATGGAAATTACCAGGCGCAGATTGGCCTCGACCATTTCCTTCTTGGCGCGCCGCGCCTTGGCCTCGCCTATCGACATCTGCCGGTTGATCTCCTTGATCTCGGCGATGGACAGGTAGCAAAGTCTTTCAATGCCGATGAGCTTGCGCTGGCATCGCAGGATATCTTCCTTGAGCTTGGCCAGCACTGACGAATGCTTGCGCTTGGCGCGGATATGCTTGTCAATCCATTGGACGTTAGTTTCATTGGCCGGGAAGCTGGCCAGGAAATCCTTGCGCGGCATTTTGGCATCGCGTACGCAATAGATCATGATCTGACGTTCCTGGCGCCGGATTTCCGATACTGTCGCTCTGAGCTGTCCAATGAGCCGATCGAAAACCTTGGGCGTGAGCTTGAGTTCCAGTATTTCGCCGGCCAGAGACTTGCGTGCTTTCAGCGTCTTGGCATCGCCCGTGCCATGATCTTCGATCAGCTTGATAACCCGGTTGCGCAGTCGCTTGATCTTGGCGAAGCGCTTCTTGGCTTCTTCCGGATCGGGCCCCGTGTCGACTTCTTTCTCGTCATCGTCGTCATCGTCATCCGATGTGCCATTTTTGGTCTTTGGCTTCTGCACTTCATCAGTCTGATTCGGGTCAATGAAGCCCGCAATGACATCCACCAGGCGCGATTCTCCGGCGGCGACGGGCTCGTAAAGATCCAGCAGCAGGTCGCTTGTCGGCGGAAACATGACCAGCGCGCCACGCACCTGGTTCAAGCCCTTTTCTATGCGCTTGGCGATGCGGATTTCTCCCTCGCGCGTCAGCAGCTCAACGATGCCCATTTCACGCATGTACATGCGCACCGGGTCAGTGGTGCGGCCGAATTCGCTATCGACAGATGCCAGCGCGGCCGCCGCTTCGTCGGCGGCGTCATCGTCATTCGATACAGCGTTGTCCGACAGGATCAGCTCTTCCGAGTCAGGGGCTTTTTCGTAAACCGTAATGCCCATGTCGTTGATCATGTTTACGATGTCTTCGATTTGCTCCGGATCGACGATATCGTTCGGCAAATGATCGTTGACCTCCGAATAGGTCAGATATCCCTGCTCTTTACCGCGGGCAATCAACAGCTGCAGCTGCGATTTGGTCTGGTCAATTTTGGTATTTGTGGTGGTTGTCACAAGTCGTCCATCTTCGAGGGTCAAATAAACCAACCAGCATACTAAAAAGTAGCTGACCTATCTACAAAAATCACGCTCCGCCGGGCTCGTTGCCCGACCTTGCGCCGACTTCGCTTCTGGCAATATGCAGGGCCCTAAGTTCCTCTTTTTCCTCGCTGGAGAGGCCCTCGCTGGCCATCTTCGCCAACAGTGATTTTTCCCGGTCCGGCCGCAACTCCTCATCAATCCTGTTGATGAGGCCCCGGAATTCCTGTTTCAAGCCCTCAGGGCTGAATCCTGAGCGCTGGCCCAGCTGTTGCAGACGATTCTGCAGTAGTTTTTGCAAGTGGGGCCCCTCGGGACGTTCCCGCCAGCGTTCCAGCAGGGCAGCAGTATTCAGGCCCGGTTTTTCCCGGCATTGCGTAATCAGTTCTACGAGAATGCGGTGGCCAGGTTGGGGCGAACGCGCCAGCGCCTCGGGCGCTTCGACCTCCAGCGCAAGTCGTGGGTTGGCAATCAGGTGCCCTATGGCCCGCCGGGCGAGGCTGTTGCGTGTCTGGGCAGCTTGCGCTTTGGGGCGGCGTGGACGCGCGCTGCTTTCCTTAGAATCGCTCAGGATTTCTGCCAAAGCCGTGGCCGTCATGCTGACAGTCTCAGCCACACGACCCACCAGCATCTCCCGGTAGACGCCCCTGGGGATGCGAGCAAGCAAGGGTCGACTCATGTCCGCCATGCGGGCCCGCCCCTCGACGCTGCCCATATCCACCTGGCTGGCGAGCTGCGATACCAGGTATTCAGAAAACGGCAGCGCGTCCTCGAGTCGCTTCTCGAACCTTGCGCGACCCTCCCGGCGCACCAGGGAATCCGGGTCTTCGCCATCGGGCAGGAACAGGAAACGAATATCGCGACCTTCGCGCATTTCAGGTAACGCGTTTTCCAGTGCCCGCCAGGCCGCGGCGCGACCCGCACGATCACCATCGAAACAGAATACGACCTGGTTGGTAATGCGAAACATTTGTTTCAGATGTTCAACCGTGGTGGCAGTCCCCAGGGTCGCGACGGCGTAGCGAATGTCGTGCTGGGCAAGCCCAATTACATCCATGTAGCCTTCCACGACCAGCAGCCGCGGAAGGTCCCTGAGCGCCTGCCTGGCCTCGTATAGCCCGTACAGGGCCTGGCCCTTCTTGAACAAAGGTGTTTCGGGCGAGTTGAGGTATTTAGGTTCACCGTCACCGAGCACGCGACCGCCAAAGCCTATGACTCTGCCGCGCGTATCCCTGATCGGAAACATGATGCGGTGGCGAAAGCGGTCATAGTAGCCGCCACCTTCGCGCTCGATAACCATGCCTGTGAGATGCAGCCGTCGCTGCCCTTCTTCGTCCTGGCCAAAGTGCGTGAGCAGCGTATCCCAGCTGTCCGGGACAAAACCGATGGCGAAGTCGCCCGCGGTGTGACCGGTCAGACCGCGGTTTTTGAGGTAGTCGATGGCATCCGGGTGCTCCTTGAGTGCGCCCTGGTAATGGCTGCTTATAGCGGCCATCAGCGTGTAGAGGTCATCGTTGCTGCGGCCTGGTGACGCGCCTTCTTCGCGCGGTACTTCCAGGCCGTTCATGCCAGCAAGTTCCTCGACAGCCTCCACGAAACTCATGTGGTCATGCTCCATGAGAAAACCGAGAGCCGTTCCGTGGGCGCCGCAGCCAAAGCAGTGATAGAACTGCTTGCCCGGGCTGACGGTGAAAGACGGCGTTTTTTCATCATGAAACGGACAACAGGCCTTGTACTCGCGCCCGGCCTTTTTAAGCGGCGCGCGGCTGTTGACAACTTCGACGATGTCGGCGCGTGCCAGCAGGTCGTCTATGAAGTGTTGTGGAATTCTTCCTGCCATATCCTGGAGCCGAGTACGAGCCGGGTTTTGGGGCACGAGCCTGCAAGCATGCGCATTGAGCGCGGGCGACTTTTCAAGTCGCGTTGTAGTTGTTGGGCCGGGCAGTCAAATCATAGACCAGCCACAGTAAATTGCCCGTCCGGCGGTGGTACTCCTCAGATCAGCTGCCGAGACGTGCCCTGGCGACCTTGCTGGCCGCGCCCATGTCCAGCCGGCCAGCCGCCGCCTGCTTGAGCCAGGCCATGACTTTGCCCATGTCCCTGGGGCCCTCAGCGCCGGTTTCGGCAATCGCCTTGTCCACCAGCCCGGCCGTCTCTTCAGCGGACAATTTCGTCGGCAGGTAGGTGCTGATGATCTCGATTTCAGCGCGTTCGATAGCCGCGAGATCGGCGCGATCGCCCTTTTCATACTGGCTAACGGACTCGCGTCGTTGCTTGAGCATCTTCTCGAGAACGGCCATTACCTGGGCATCATCGAGCGTGGTTCGTTCGTCGACTTCCCGCTGCTTGATTGCAGCAGTAATCATGCGCAAAACGCCCAGGCGCGGCTTATCCCGCGCACGCATCGCGTCTTTCACATCGGCATTAATCTGCTTACTCAGGGACATGAGCGGGTCCCGGAGGGGTGGCGGCCCGAGGCGCCTTCAATACAGGCGCTGGCGCTTGGCGTTGTCCCGCGCCGACTTCTTGGCGTGACGCTTGACGGCAGCGGCCTTGCGGCGTTTGCGTTCCTGGGTTGGCTTTTCGTAAAACTCCCTGCGCCGCAGTTCCGTAAGGATGCCGGCCTTTTCGCAGGCGCGCTTGAAGCGCCTGAGGGCTGCATCAAAATATTCGTTTTCTCTTACACGGACGCTCGGCATGTCTGTCACTACCCCGGGATATCTTGGTAAACCGTCAAAAAAACCGGGCGAGCCCGGCAGGTGAACCCGATATTTTATTAGGCTGAGTGTAGAATTGCAAAGTCTACAGGGCGGGTGATTCTGCCTCAGGCGGGGGAGGAACAGGCCAGTTTGAAGGTGCTGGGAATAGAAACCTCTTGTGACGAGACGGGCGTGGCCATCTACGATGCCGCTGCGGGCCTGTTGGCGCACAAGGTTTACAGTCAGGCGGCACTGCATCGGGAGTTTGGCGGCGTGGTTCCGGAACTGGCCTCTCGCGACCATATCCGCAAGCTCACCCCCATGGTCCGGGCGTGCCTGGGCGAGGCCGGGATTGCAGCCGGGGAGCTCGGCGGCATCGCTTATACCCGTGGTCCAGGGCTGGTCGGTGCGCTCCTGGTCGGTGCTTCCGCGGCGGCGGGCATGGCCTATGCCTGGAATCTGCCACTGATTGGCATTCATCATATGGAGGGCCACCTGCTGGCGCCCCTGCTTGAACATCCGGCTCCCGAATTTCCCTTTCTTGCCTTGCTGGTGTCGGGCGGGCATACCCAGCTCGTCGCAGTGGATGGAGTCGGGCAGTACAAGATGCTTGGTGAAACGCTCGATGACGCGGCCGGTGAGGCCTTTGACAAGACAGCCAAGCTACTGGGACTGCCTTACCCCGGTGGCCCGGAGCTCGCTAAGCTGGCCGAACTCGGTCAGCCCGGGCGTTTTGATTTCCCGCGGCCAATGACCCGCAAACCGGGCCTAGACTTCAGTTTCAGCGGGCTGAAGACGGCCGTCCTGCTGGCCGTAAATGACACCCGCGAGCGGGCGGGTGAACTCGATGACGCCACGCGTGCGGACATCGCGAGGGACTTTGAGGATGCGGTGGTGGAGACCCTGACCCTGAAATGCCGGAGGGGCTTGCAGCGGGGGGCAGCGTCACGGCTGGTCGTTGCCGGCGGCGTCAGCGCCAACCTGAGACTCAGAGCATCACTGGATTCCATGGCTGAAGATCTCGGTGCGCAGGTTTTCTATCCGCGTCCCGAGTTTTGTACAGACAATGGCGCGATGATTGCATTTGCCGGATATTTGCGACTGAGTGCCGGCGACGCGGATGATGGCATGCGACGGCCGCGGCCGCGCTGGCCGCTCGAAGAACTGCGTTCGCCAGAAATTGCGTTGCCGGCCGCATGAGCAACAAAGCACAAACAAATGGATAAGATCTTTCTAAGCGACCTGCGCGTCGAAACCGTTATCGGCATCTACGACTGGGAGCGCAAGATTCGCCAGCCGGTCAGCCTCGACCTCGAAATGGACGCTGACATTGGCAAGGCGGCTCTCAGCGATGCCATCGAGGACACCCTGGATTACAAGGCGGTGGCCAAACGCCTCATTGCCTTCATAGAGGCCGCGGAATTTCAGCTGGTGGAGACCCTGGCGGAGAAGATTGCGCAAATCGTCATTCAGGAATTTGACGTGCGGTGGGTGCGGGTGCGCCTCAGCAAACCGGGCGCGGTGCGGGGCTCCAGGGACGTGGGTGTCGAAATCGTGCGCCAGGCTGTAGACCCCAATGCCTGAAATTTTTGTGGGAATTGGCAGCAACGTCGAGCCCGAGATACATGTTGCGCGGTCCCTCGAGGCGCTGGGCGATGCGTTTGGTCCGCTCGCTGTGTCGCCCGTTTATCGCAATCCCGCGGTGGGTTTCGATGGCGATGACTTCCTGAATCTGGTCGTAGCATTTAGCAGCACGCTGCCAGTGGACAGACTGGTTGAGAAGCTGCGGCAAGTAGAGCGAGAATGCGGCCGTACGCGCAGCGAGAGACGTTGGGGCCCGCGTACCCTGGATCTGGACCTGCTGCTTTATGGTGACCGAGTATGCAAGGAACCGCCGCTACCCCGTGCCGATGTCCTGAAGCGCGCGTTCGTGCTGCGGCCACTGGCGGAAATCGCTGCAGATCGTCGTCATCCGGTCAGCGGCAGGACTTTCCTGGAGCACTGGCGTGCTTTCAAAGGATCCGGCGGTAAGCTCGAGCGAGTAGAATTACCGGAACCCGGAGTCAAAAAGATGTCTAATTCGGTGATGCGAATCTTTGGTGAAAAAAGCGATGAAGAACTTTCTTAGACACGTTTTTATGCTGGCTGGCGTGAGCTTGCTGGCAGCTTGCGGATCATCCAGCGGCGGCCTCGGTGATGCGGTGGGCGATGCCGTGGACACCTCGGCTTGCTCAACTATCGGGCAGAACCGCTTTGTTTATGAAGTCATGCAGGACATCTATTTCTGGAATGAGTTTCTGCCGACTGTCAATCCCGATATTTATGCCTCACCCGAGGCATTGCTGGAAGACATTCGTTATCAGGTACTCGACAGCACCTTCAGCACCATTCGCGATGAGGTTGAGAACACGCTCTTTTTCGAGGAGGGTAAATTTATCGGTGTCGGGCTTACGCTGCGCACCCTGGGCAGCCAGCTCTTTGTTGGCCAGGTGATTTTCGACAGCCCCGCCGACCAGGCAGGCTTTGCGCGTGGTTTCGAATTGCTCGAGATCAACGGCCAGGCCGCAGCGGATCTGATAGCTGCCGAAACAGTGAGCGAGGCCTTTGGTCCTGACATAGAAGGCCAGGCCGTCGATCTGCGCTATCGCGATCTGCAAGGCAACGACACGACGATTACGCTGGCCAAGGCGCTCGCCACCATCCGACCCGTGCCGCTGGCAACTGTTTTCGACATCAATGGTGTGCAAACCGGCTACGTCATGTTTCGCACTTTCATCGAGCCTTCATTTGCCGCGCTCGATAACGCGTTCACGTCGTTTAACAGCCAGGGCGTGACCGAGCTTATTCTCGACTTGCGTTACAACGGGGGTGGCCTGGTTTCCGTGGCCGAGCATCTCGGCGGTCTGATCGGTGGTCAGGCAACCAGTGCCCGGGTGTTTTCAAACTGGGTGCACAACGCCAACAACGTGAGCCGCAACCGTACCTCATTTTTCCCCAATCCTGCGCAATCGCTTGGTGTCGCCCGGGTGGTGGTCATCACCACCCAATCCAGCGCTTCGGCCAGCGAGCTGGTGGTAAATGCCCTGCGCCCGCACATCCAGGTTGTGCTGATTGGCGATCGTACCTTTGGTAAACCGGTGGGTTCTTACGGGTTTCCATTCTGCGGCAAGGTCTTGAACCCGATTTCGTTTAATCTGCGCAACGCCGACGACCAAGGAGACTACTACGATGGTCTGCCGGTTGATTGTGCCGCGGAGGATCAGCTCGATCAGCCTTTTGGTGATCCCGCCGAGGCCTCGACTGCCGAGGCCCTTTACTACGTAGAGAATGGCACCTGTAGTCCGGCGCCCTTAAAATCCAGCCGCGAGCTCAGCACGGAAGACCGGCGCGTTCGACCGGTGGCGGGCGACGACTGGCAAGTCATACGCGGCGTGTTCTGACCGCAGGCGTTATCGCAACGACCGGGCTACCATCCGGCACTGCGCCCGCCATCTACTGTGATGATCTGGCCGGTAATAAACGGTGCATTGGCGGCCAGAAACAGAGCAGTGCGCACGATATCGTCAGGATCTCCCGCGCGCTGCAATGGCGTACGCCGAATAACGGCCTGTTGCTGCTTTTCATCCGTGCCTTTTTCCGGCCACAGAATTGCGCCGGGCGCGATGCCATTAACGCGAATTTCAGGACCAAGATCGCGGGCGAGCGCGAGCGTCAGGGCCTGCAAGCCGGCTTTGGCCGAACAATAGACCACGTGGTCTGCCAACGGCCTGCGCGCATGAATGTCGATCATGTTGATCACCAGGCCCCTGGCCTTGGCAAGTTCAGTGCGTGCGGCCTGGGTGAGGAACAGGGGTGCCTTTAGATTGCTGCCGGTCAGGTCGTGCCAGTCGGCTTCGCTGATTTTGCCCATGGGTGTAGGGTAGAAGCTGGATGCGTTATTCACCAGCACGTCTAATTGACCAAAGCGCTTCACAGCGTGATCGACCAGCCTGGCCAAGCGGCCTGTCTTCAGAAGATCGGCGTGGGCAGTACTGGCGCTGTCCTTGCGCACTGCGTTGAGCTGCTCGGCCAGTGTTTCGGCCTCTGCCGATGAGTGGCGATAATGAATAACCACATTGGCCCCGGTGCCATGAAAGCCACGAACCAGGGCAGCGCCAATGCGTCGCGCTCCGCCGGTGATCAAAACGGTTTTGCCGCTGAGTAGCTGTGTATTATCCTGCATTTGCTTTTTCACTCCCCGGTGCAGATTGAATCTAACATCCCGGCAAAGCCAGCCGCTACCGGAGCCCGGCGCCGACGCCCTGGCCCACAGTGCCAGGCTGACGCAACACCTGCGCGAGGTCATTGCACGGGCCGGTGGCTATATTGGCTTTGATCGCTACATGCACGAAGCGCTGTACGCGCCGGGTCTCGGCTATTATTCGGCCGGCTCAACCAAGTTCGGTGCGCAAGGCGATTTCACGACAGCACCGGAAGTATCTTCGGTCTTCGGCTACTGTCTTGCGCGCCAGTGCGCTCAAGTATTGCAGGTGTCAGGCGGTGACCTGCTCGAGATTGGTCCCGGCACTGGCCGACTCGCCCGCGATATTCTTGACGAATTGCATCGGCTGAATTGCAGCCCCGGCAAGTATCAGCTGTTGGAAGTCAGCGCCGATCTGCGCAACCGGCAAAGGCAGTTACTGGTCCCGCACCTCAATGCCGGTGCAGTAGATATCGAATGGCTCGACGCACCCCCAGTGTTACCCTGGAAAGGCGTAATCCTCGCTAACGAAGTGCTGGACGCACTGCCCGTGCGCTGCTTCGAGATTACCCGGGGCACGGGAGCGGACCGCGTGCTCGAGCGCGTGGTCGTCGCCCGGGATGCGGGTTTCGGCTGGGACCGCGTGCCAGCGGACGATGCATTGAGAGAGGCGGTAAACGACATCGAATCAGCACTCGCGGCACCAATGCCCGCCGGCTACAGGTCCGAGCTTTGCATGGGCCTCACGGCGTGGCTGCAATCTCTGCTCGGACAATTGCAGGAGGGCGTGGTCATTCTCGCCGACTATGGCATGCCCCGTGCCGAGTATTATCTGCCTGAACGCCGCGAGGGCACACTGATCTGCCACTATCGGCACCGTGCCCACGATGACCCGTTTTTGTATCCGGGGTTACAGGACATTTCGGCATGGGTAGACTTCACCGCCGTGGCCCGGGCGACCGAGGTTGCCGAATGTTCGGTAGCGGGCTTTACGACGCAGGCACATTTCCTGATCGGCACGGGGCTGGAATCTGTGATGCAAAAGCAAACTGGTGGTTCAGTGGAGGAACAGATGCGCCTGGCGAGCGAAGTCAAGACCCTGACGCTGCCGGGAGAAATGGGCGAGCGCTTCAAGTTTATGGCCCTGGCAAAAGGTTACGAAGAAGCATTGTGCGGGTTCAGTTTCAGGAATTTGCAGGGCAAGCTCTGAATGGACGCGCTTGAGGCAGCAATACTCGCCATCCTGCAAGGACTCACGGAGTTTTTGCCCATATCGAGTTCCGGGCATCTGGTGCTTGTCCCGGCAGTGTTGGGCTGGCAGGACCAGGGCCTCGCCTTCGATGTTGCAGTCCATGTCGGAACGCTCGCGGCGGTGCTGATCTATTTCCGGCATGAACTAGCGGTCATGGGCGCGTCCTGGCTGCAATCGATAAGAGGCCGCGGCGTGGACGCCGATGCGCGGCTCGCCTGGGCTGTTTTGTTCAGCACCATTCCCGCCGGCCTTTTTGGTTTGCTTGGCAAAAGCGTCATCGAAGGTCACTTGCGTGCGCCATTGGTGATTGCAGGCACCACTATCGGTTTCGGTGTTCTGCTTTGGTTGAGTGATCGCTTTGGCCGGCACCAGCGCGACGAACACTCGCTTGGCTGGGCCGATCTCATAATTATTGGCACAGCCCAGGCCCTGTCGCTGATCCCCGGGACCTCGCGTTCCGGTATTACGATCACGGCCGGGCTCATGCTGGGACTCGACCGGCGCGCGGCGGCCCGGTTTTCGTTTTTATTGTCGATCCCCATTATTGTGCTGGCCGGTTCATACCTGACGCTGGGTCTGGTCAGCTCGCCCGGGCCCGTGAATTGGGGCGTGCTTGCGCTTGGCGCTTTGCTGTCCGCGGCTGCGGCTTATGTGACCATCGACCTGTTTATCCGTTTTGTTGAACGTATTGGCATGTTGCCGTTTGCCATATACCGACTGATGCTCGGTGCAGTGATACTCTATGTATATGCGTAGTCTTGTCACTGCGGTCAGCCTGCTTGCGGCAACTGCCGTGCCTTTAATGGCGGCGGAAGAAGAAGCGGCTGCGGGCGGCGTGTGGGCATTCACCGCCGGCGTGCAGGCCGACGACGAAGATGCGCGGGCCGTGCAGGCGGGTTTCAGTTATGCGCTATCCGATGCGGCGTGGCTCAATGCTGATGCAGGTTTTACGCGCCAGGCAACGCCGCCCGGCGAGCCTACCATCGAATCTCGATTTATCGGCCTGGGCCTGGACTACAATTTTGGCCCTGCAGGCATGCAGCTCAACGCAGATTACTGGGGCGACCCCGGCGAGCTGACTCGCAACAGCCTGATCGCGGGTGTCTACCATGCCACGGAAAACGCCCGCGTGAGCGTGCAGGGTTTTTATCGCGATTACACCCTGACGGCTCGCATTCCGGATGATTTCGGCAATTTACTCGATCTGCGCGAGTTCGACATGAGCGGCACGGGACTGGGGGGCACCTTGCGCATGAGCGGGGATCGCTGGTTTGGCGGCCTGCGCGGCGCCTGGTTCGATTATTCCCGGGATCCGCAAATTTTGAGATCGCGCACTGCTTTTCGCGTATTGAGCCTGTCGGCGCTGACCCTGGCCAACAGCTTTCTGGATTACCGCACCGAGGCCAGCCTGGGTTTTGAAATTGGTATTCGCTCGCTGGAGTTCGAATTCAGCCGCGCGAAGTCCGCAGTTGATGATGCAGACATCCGCACCTTTGCTCTTTACTTCATAACGCCAATGAGCGAACGCCTGGACCTGCAGTTGAGTGCTGGCGTCAATGATTCCGAAGGGCTGGCCAATTCCGTGTTCGCGGGCCTGGCAATTACCTGGTTCGGACGCTGAAAGCACGACCGCCATGCGGCGGCATTTTCAAAGGCAGCTCGAGACTCGAGCTTTATTGCGCCTCAGGGCCGCGAAAGTTTGCGTTCCAGAATCAGTGCAAACAAGCCGAGCACACTAAGCAGCACGCCCAGAAAAACCACAAACTTGCTTGGCCGCGGGTCGATCTGCATCTCACCGCTCAGATAGTAGGTTCGTGATCCGCCGTTCACCGGCAGGCTGAAAATCTCACCGCGGAACTCGTTCAGCAGCACAAACTCCTCGTCGGTTCTGGCCTTGATGGCATCGGTGATTTGCAGGCGGGCCTCATGCCCGGCGGAGTCAGGGACAACCAGGGTTGGTCTGCGAAAAATTTCCTTGGGTTCACCCTTGAGGACAATACCGTGAGACTTGTACTGATAAACGGTGTCGGGAAAAAACAGGTGTACGCGCCCGGCATAAACCAGGGCTAATCCTAGCGAGAGCATTAATGCGGAGAGCAGCAGCCAGCGCTTTTGGTTGCCAATCAGCAGCTGCTTCTGGTGCCTGAAGTGCTCGGCAACATCCGGTATCTGGCGCATCTGGTTGCTGGTGGCCGGGTCCATGTCCCGCATCAGGCCGGCTACATCGACCGCGAAAAAATCCAGCATGCGATTGAGCACGTCATTGGATGGCAGTGACTTATCGTTTTCCAGCTTGGACAGATACGATTGTTCGATGCCAAGCGCCTGGGCCAGTTCGGGCTGTGTTAATTGCTTGTCGTTTCTGAGCTGCCTGATTTTTTCACCGAATTTCATTGCGGACTCCTGAAGCCAGTACACCAGCATAGTCTTAAGTATTCATGTAGGCATAGGAAGAAGAATAAGCAGGAATATTTATGAATAATCAGTTATTTATAGCTGAATTTCTGCTTGCTTGAACAGATGAGGCGCAATGGCGGGCCGGGTGCGCAAGCGGCGCCAGCCTGGTGGCGCTTTACAGGGAATACAGGTGCGGGTTTCTGCCCGGCAAATTATTACGCCGGCAGGGCGGGCGATGGGCGCTGCCCATTGACCATGCGCCTGTGTTGGCGCGCTAGCCGGCTGCAGCTCCTCGTACAGAGTTACCGCGCTTCACTAGTATTTCCTCCAACTCTTCCAACGACCGGTTCTTGGTCTCAGGAAGGACTTTCATAATGAAGCCAAGACCCACCAGCGCCACCAGGCCGAAAATCAGAAATGTGGTGGCATTGCCGAAGTTCTCGAGCTCCCAGGGGAATATCAGCTGAACACCAAAGCTCACGGCTGAATTGATAAAGCCTACAAAGGATATTGCAAGCCCGCGCACGGTATTGGGAAACAGCTCGGAAAAGAGCACCCACATGACGGGCCCAATCGAAACCGCGAAACTTGCGACAAAGCCCAGAATGCCGAACAAAATCAGAGTCGCATTCAATTTTATAGCCGCACTGACCAGCTGTGATTCGTGCTGCTTGTAGCCTTCGATACCGATCGCATCGGAAACTGCCTTGCGAAATGCCGTGTCGCTGTCATATGTCATGTCGGCCAGGGGCGCGACTTGAGCCCGGTCGATGCCCGGGGGCAGTGCGTCTATTGACGAGGCAGTCAGAGTATAAGTCGCAGACCCGAATCCGTAAGCCAGCGTCAACATGCACACCGCAATGCCGGCGAGGCCGAGCCCCAACAAGGGCCGCCGACCAATTCTGTCGATCAGCAGCATGGCCACCACAGTAAAGGCCAGGTTGACGAGTCCAACCAGCACCGCTTGCATAAATGATGCGTCGGTACCGACACCTGATTGTTCAAATATCATCGGCGCGTAGAAAAAAACGGCATTGATACCAGTAAGTTGCTGCAAGATGGCGATGGCAATGCCAATTGTCATGACAAGCTTCATTGCCGGCCGGAACAACTGCCGGAACTTGGCTTGTTGCTGCTGCTGTTCGGCAGCCAGACTCTCGTGCACGGCCCGGAGATCGGCAGCAGCCTGATGACGACCGCTGACCTTCTCAAGCACTTCGAGCGCCGCGCCTTCCCGGCCGTGCATGGCAAGCCAGCGAGGACTTTCCGGAACTAACAGCAGAGCGACAAAATAAATGATGGCCGGCAGCGTCTCGATACCGAGCATCCAGCGCCAGGCCCAGTCCTGAAATCGCAAAGCTTCCGCCCAGGCCAGATCTGCCTGCCCCAGTTTCAGGATGAGAAAATTGCTGAAGAATGCGGCAGAGATGCCTATGACAATATTAAGTTGATTAAATGAAACCATCCGGCCGCGCAGAGCCGGGGGCGCTATTTCAGCGATATACATGGGCGCGATAATCAGCGCTGCACCCACGCCAAAACCGCCGATCATCCGTGCGATTACCAGCACCAGGAAATCCGGCGCCAATGCAGAGGCAATAGCGGAAACGGCAAACAAGACTGCGGCGATCTTGAGAACAGGCCTGCGCCCCAGGCGATCACTCAATGGACCCGCGACCATCATCGCCAGCGTTGCTGTCAGAGTCAGTGATGCCACCGACCAGCCAAGTTCAATTTTGCTCAGGCTGAAGTCGGTTTCAATAAAGCCCACCACGCCGGAAATGACAGATGCGTCAAAACCCATAAGAAAGCCGCCCAGAGCGACGATCAGCGCGACTTTTACGGTAAAGCGCAAATTCGCATTCATGTCCGGGCTCCCTCGGTAATAACTATTCGACCACGCGAAATTGCGAGCGCAATTCAGCTTCGGAACTGCCACCTACCCAGGCGTAGAACAAACCGGGTTCGGTTTTAAATCTCATGTCGCGGCCATAGAACGCCAGGTCGCTGGTATGCAGGTCAAACCTGACGGTCCTGCTCTGGCCAGGCTCCAGGCGAATTCGCTTAAAGCCTTTCAGTTCTCTCACCGGCCTGGTCACGCTGCCGACGAGGTCACGCACATACAATTGCACAACTTCTTCGGCAACCAACCCACCTTTATTGGCAACCTCAGCACTAATGAAAAACGATTCCCCTAAACGAATCTCTGAAGAACTGATTTGCAATTGCTGGTATTCGAACTGCGAATAGGAAAGGCCATGACCAAACGCGAACAGTGGTTGGTAACCGGCATCCAGATGAAAAGCAGTCATGCCAAAAGAGGTTTGTGGTGCGCGCACATCAATGTCATCGATATGCACGACAGTATCGGGCGATGGCGGCTTGCCGGTGTTTTTGCGATTGTAGTAAATCGGAATCTGGCCAACCATATTGGGGAAGGTAACCGGCAATTTGCCGGACGGCGATTCGATGCCAAATAAGAGATCGGCGATCGCGGGTCCACCCATGGTTCCCGGATGCCATGCGTATAGAATGGCATCCACATCATCGATGATATCAGTCAGGGTCAGCGGCCTGCCCGCCAGAATAACGGCTATCACCGGTTTTCCGGTTTGCCGTACGCGCCGAACGAGATCAGCCTGCGCGCCCGGCAGGCTTATGTCAGCGCGTGAATGCGCCTCGCCTGAGAGAATAGATTCCTCACCCAGGAACAAGATTACAGCATCGGCCTTTCTCGCGGCCGCCACCGCTTCAGCAAATGGCGCTGTTGCCCTGCTGCGTGAAGTCTCCATGGCCCGCACGTAGTGCACTGCAAGTTTACTGCCCACAAGATCCCTGATTCCCCTGAGGCCGGTAATGCTGAGGGCCGGATCACCGTCAAAGACCCACGTGCCGAGTTGTTCGTAGGGCGCATCCGCGAGGGGCCCGATTACGGCAATTGCGCCTAGTTTGTCGACTGACAATGGTAAAACGGCGTTTTCGTTCTTTAGCATAACGACGCTTTGCAGCGCCGCGGTTCTTGTAGTTGCAAGTGCATGCTCGTTCGCGATTGGTGGAAAATCTTCCGGGTTTGTATACGGGTTTTCAAATAACCCGAGTTTGAATTTAGTGCGCAGGATATTGGCAACCATTGCATCGATTCTTGCCATAGCAATGCGCTGCTCATCAACGAGGGCCGCGAGGTGATTCGCAAAAATTACGCCAGACATTTCCATATCGATGCCGGCGGTCGCTGCTGCCAGGGCTGCTTCTTTGTCATTTTCTGTCAGTCCGTGAATTGATAATTGATAAATGGAACCCCAGTCGCTGACCATGAGCCCGGCAAAATCCCATTCATCGCGCAGCACTTCGCGGAGCAAAAACTCGTTGGCCGTAGCGGGTACGCCGTTGACCTCACTGAACGACGCCATCACAGACATTGCACCCGCTTCGACGGCGGCTTTGAAAGGTGGCAGATAAACATTACGCAGTTCGCTTTCTGAAACGCTGACAGTGTCGTAGTCGCGGCCACTTTCGCTGGCGCCATAAGCGGCAAAGTGCTTGGCGCATGCTGCGATCGTCCCTTTTAAAGTCAGATCATCGCCCTGGAACCCCTCGACCATTGCCACGCCGAGTACGCTTGTGAGATACGGGTCCTCGCCCAGGCTTTCTGCAATCCGTCCCCAGCGAGCATCCCGCGAAACATCGAGCATGGGCGCAAAGGTCCAGTTAACTCCCGTGGCAGCGGCTTCCAGTGCGGCAACCCGGGCGCCTTCCCTGACCAATTCGATATTCCAGGTAGCTGCCTGGCCAAGGGGAATGGGCATGATGGTCGTGAAACCGTGAATGACATCCCGTCCGACCAGGAGAGGAATGCCAAGCCTGCTTTCCTCGACTGCGATGCGCTGCAATTCGTTGACCACGTCCACGTCAACCTGGTTCAGCACCGCTCCGATCCGGCCAGCCCGCAAAGCTTTGGCGAAAACATCTGCGCTGTCGGCGTCGCCGGCATGCACCAGATTCATCTGACCTATTTTCTCAGTCAGCGTCATCTGCCCGAGCAGCGCTTGCACTCTCTGCTCTATCGATGGCGGCTCGCCCGAGCCATCAGCAAGAGCAGTAAGCGACGGCGCAAAGTGCATCAGGCCGCACAGCGCGGCCAGGGAGATGGCTCGACAGGAACCCGGTCTGCTGTGACCAGGGATCATGAGCAACGGATGGTTGCTTGTCCTCCGAGATCGGGCACGAGCCGCACATCGGCAATGGATAATGTCATCTTGCCGCGCGTGGTGATCAGAAATGGCGTGTCTACGTTCTTGATATTCAGGCCGCCATCCGCAAAACATTTGAGATCAAATGAGAGTCTGACCCATTGCTCCTTCGGCAGCGCTTTCAGTACTTTGCTGATATCGGCATTTGCTGCGCAAGGGTAGCCACAGCCCATCCTGATGGTTACTTTTTTCTTGGGCGGCTTCACGACTTGCAGAAGCACTACCAGTGCAGAATTGGCCTCGAGGTGGTTGGTGTAGTCACGCGCCTCCTGGTGTGCCAGAAATATCTGTGCTTCGCCCTTGCCATTCCACGTTGCCCGCATGGCACGTTCTTCGTCGTTCGGCGCGACGCTGAGATATCCAGAAGCAGAGGCGATTGGGCCGCCACTGACAAATGTATCCCACTGCTTTTTATCGCCGATCAGCATTACAGTTCCCTCGGACGGGGCACCATCAGTCAGGAAGACTTCATCTGCGGCAGTTAGTGCAGGGAGCAACAGGGCGGTGGCAAATATGGCTGACGTCAGCAGACCGCCAATGAGTTTGTGTGTTGTTTCGCTGCGTTTGATCATAGTTGTGACCTTCAGGCTGAATGCGGCCGCTGTCTGCTTTGCGACCGATGAATTGTCGGTCTGCGGGTTCTTATGGCGACATTGCGACCAATAGGCTGGTTTTTCTAGCAAAGATTGACAGCGCTGTCAATTTTGTCCCTGCGTGACCGTGCAAAGCTTTGCCGAGCGAGTCCGGACAAGCTCCCGGCACTGCAATACCTTGCCGTTTATCAAGTGTTGAGCCAACAACAAGACAAGCTGCAGGGTCACCGGCCCGCCAGCAGATCGATGGCAGCGTCAACGATCAGCGACGCCTGCGCGGCTGCCTGCCAGGATTCAGACGGTCGATATCGGCTTTAACCTGCTCGGGCGAGCGCTCGTAAACTATCTCCCGACCCATGGCTGTTCCAGAATAGGCGCGCTTATTGGGTGTCGGCGTCAGAGCGCACTTCACGCTATGCACGCCCTGGCCGAGTATGACTTCGATCCGGTCCACACGCTTGCTGAAAACCACCACTTGCAAAGTCATGTCGCTGTCCGTCGCACGGACTTGAATCTTTTCTGAGTCCATCGAAAATCAGCCCCCGGACGACCACGCATGCTGTGCTGGTGTAGCGAGGAGTGAGGGTATCACGCGGCGCGGCGTGCTGGCGCCTCGACCGGTACTGCCAGCCCGGCGAAATTCACCCAGCAGCAGGTCAGGGCACCGCAACGCTGCGGATTGCGGCTATTCGCGCCTTGCGGATCCGCTCCCTGATCTGTTCTCCGTTCAGATCGTCGATACCCAGCGACCGTGGATCGACGCTTTGAGCTGCCGCGAATGCGGTGCGCATTCGATCGGCTTGCGGGTAGTCGCGTGTTTCGAGTCCCTCGCGTCCGCGGGCGTCGGCCTCGCAGGCCAGCAGGAATTGCTCGAAGCGTTGCGGACGACGAAAGGCGTCGACATTTTCCAGAACCTTGAGAATTGTGCGTGGGCGCAGCTTCAGCGCCTTGTGGCAATGACCATGAAAGCGCGCTACCTGCACCGCGAGGTCACGGTGTTCGTTCGGGACGCGCAGGCGCTCGCATAGCGCCAGAATCAGCGCAACACTCAGCTCCTCGTGGCCGCGATGGCTGGGCCAATGCTCGGGCGGCGTTATGCCTTTACCGAGATCATGGGTAAGGGCGGCGAAGCGAACGACGGTGTCATCGCTTAATTGAGCCGCCTGGGCCAGCACCATAAGGGTATGAACCCCGGTGTCGATTTCCGGGTGCCAGCGCGCGGGCTGGGGCACTCCGAACAGGCGCTCCAGCTCAGGGAAAACCACCTTGAGCGCTCCGCATTCGTGCAATACCGCGAAGAAAACTTCCGGGTTGCTGGTTGCCAGCGCGCCCTCGGTCTCCTGCCAGACGCGCTCGGGCACCAGGTCGCTCGCTTCCCCTGCGTCGACCATCGTGCGCATTAAGAGCATGGTGTCTTGTGCAATTTCGAAGCCCAGGTGTTTCAGCCTCGCGGCAAAGCGAGCGACGCGCAGAATGCGCACCGGGTCTTCTACAAACGCGGGCGAGACATGCCTGAGTAGTCTGGCCTCGATATCCATCCGGCCACCAAACGGATCAACGAGCTGGCCGCTGCTATCGCGCGCGATGGCATTGATCGTCAGGTCGCGGCGTTGCAGGTCTTCCTCCAACGTGACCTCGGGGTCGGTGTGTACGGTGAACCCGCGGTATCCGCGGCCGCTTTTGCGCTCGGTACGCGCCAGCGCGTATTCCTCGTTGGTCCTGGGGTGCAGAAATACCGGGAAGTCTTTACCGACCGGACGATACCCCAGATCAACCATTTGCTCCGGGGTGCTGCCGACCACGACCCAGTCGCGCTCGCGGACCTCGACCCCGAGCAGCTCGTCGCGTACTGCACCACCTACCAAGTAAGTTTCCACGGGCGCATCTTAGCAGCACCACGTCCCGTGCTAAGGTTTCGCCGTGCCCAAAAATCTGTCAAGAATCCTCCTGCTGCTGGTATGCCTGACGTGTACCGCAGGTTGTAGCCTCGGTTATTACCTGCATGGTGCGAAGGGTCAGGCCGCCCTGATGTCCAGGCGCGTACCGATCGATAAAGTACTCGCTGATCCGGCAACACCTGCCGAGTTGCGCAAACGTTTACGACGCATCAGTCAGGCGCGCGATTTCGCCAGTGAGCGCCTCGGGCTGCCAGACAAGAAGGGCTATCGGAGCTACGCAGATCTGGAGCGCCCCTACGCAGTATGGAGCGTTGCAGCGACGGCAGAATTTTCGCTGCAGCCAAAGACCTGGTGCTTCCCTGTCTCCGGCTGCGTCAGCTATCGCGGCTATTTTTCCGAAGAAAAAGCGCTGCGCTTCGCGCACCAACTCGAGAGCCGTGGCCTGGACGTGGCTGTGCGAGGCGTGGCTGCGTATTCGACTCTGGGCTATTTCGATGATCCGGTGTTGAACACCATGATGCGCTGGGACGATACCCAGCTGGTGGCAATTGTTTTTCATGAACTTGCGCATCAGCTTTTTTATGTAAAGGGTGACACGCCCTTTAACGAGTCTTTTGCCAGTGTGGTCGAAGAAGCGGGGATGCAACGCTGGGCGGAATCGCTGGCAGAGCCCGAAGAGCTGCATGCTTACACGGCTCGGCGTGCCTCCGAGGCGTGTTTTATTCAACTCATCGAAGTCGCACGCGGCCAACTCAGCGACTTATATGAATCGGGTCAGTCGCAGGCACAGATGCGAAAAAACAAACAAGAAATATTTGCCTCACTCGTCAATCGCTATGAATCTGCCAGGGACGCCGGGCAGATCGGCAGGGGCTACGATGCCTGGTTCGCGCAGGAGCTCAATAACGCGCACCTGGCTGCGGTAGGTGTTTATCATCGCTGGGTTCCGGCGCTGCGCGCCTTACTGGAGCAATCAGACGGCGACCTGCAGCGATTTTATGCCGCCGCCCGCGGACTTGCGGAACTGACAACCGAGGCGCGTGCGCAAGCTCTGGCGCAACTGGAAGATGGCTGACTCGGCAGGGTTGTGACAAGTTGGCGGTGACGCTGCATAGCTTAAGCAGATTCGCGCCTGCGCGGGCATGACGATGTTTTTACTTGCCTGATACCGAGGACGTGAGTGATTGCCGGGGCCAGACTTGTCAGTTGATCAGATGCGGGCCCGCTGGCGGATATCCGACAGGCGGGCGCGCTCGTAGCGACTGGCGAGGTAGCCTGGCACGATCGCTTCCATACCAGTGGGCTCGATTCCCAGGGCGACAAAGCCATTAACGTCACAAATGCTGTGAATCTTGAGCGAACGATAATTGTCCACAGACAGCGGCTTGCCCGGCACGAACTCCATGACTCGTGCAATTATCCGGGACAGGCTGTCGCTGAGACCAATGATCTTGCGACGCAGGCCCATGGTGACTGCGATGAATCTGATGACCTCGCGCAGTGACATGACCTTGGGCCCGCAAAGCTGATAAGTCTTGCCCCAGGTGTTGGAATCGTTGATGGCGCGCGCAAAAGCTTCGGCGACGTCGTCGACATAAACGGGGGCAAAACGCGCGTTCGGGGTCGGCAAAATGAAAAAATAATTTGGTATGCGAATCAGACCCGCAAAGCGGTTGATGAAGGAATCTTCGGGGCCGAATATCACCGATGGCTGAAAAATGGTTGCGCGAAAGTCCCGACCTTGTTCGAGACGAATTATCGCTTCCGCCTGACCTTTACTTCGCAGGTAATGAGATGGCCCATTTTCGGCATCGGCCTTCAGAGAACTCATCTGTAACATGCGGCGCACACCAACTTCTTTGCAGGCCCGCACTACTTTGCTGGTCAGTTCGACATGTGCCTTCTGAAAACCTTCGCCATCACGGCCTTTCTCGTTGAGGATGCCAACCAGGTTGATAACAACATCACAGCCTTCCAGCGCGCGCTCAAGGAAGGCTTCGTCATGCACGTCGCCCTGGACAATTGTCACAGTGGGCAGCACCAGCAGCTGCCGATGCTGTTCACGATAACGGGTTAGCACGCGAAGGCTGTGACCGTCCTGTGCAAGTCGGGCACAAAGATGCCGACCGACGAAGCCGGTGCCGCCGAGAATGCAGATAGTGCGAGTGTCATTGAGCATGAGAGTCCCTGGACTGCCGCTGCACCGCCCGGTCCGGGTGGTGCAGGCAGAGAATTCTACCTGTAAATCAGAGGCTGGTGAGCTTGGCGAGCTGCTTTGCAGTGATAACCGGCGGCATCAGCTCAGCCAGCCGTTGCTGGCTGCCGGTCAGGCGCCAGGTGAATATGACCTGGCTCGACAGCACGCGACGCACGTAGCGCCGCGTTTCGGTGAAGGGAATCGTATCGACCCACACATCAGCGATGACCTGGCCGTCGTCCGGTAACCAACGGTCAACGCGGTGGGGTCCGGCGTTATAGGCCGCGGTCGCCAGAACCTGGTTGCCAGCGAAGCGTTCATACATACGACCAAGATATCGGGTTCCCAGGGTGATATTGGTCTCGGGATCAAGCAGGCTCATCCTGTTGACGTAGCGGATTCGCGCCCGGCGCGCGACCTGTCTTCCGGTGGCCGGCATCAATTGCATCAGGCCCAGGGCGCCCGCACTGGATGAGACATCCGGCATGAACAGGCTTTCGCTGCGGGCAATGCCATAGGCCCAGGCGAACGCGATGCTGGCTTCGTCAGTCTTGGTCTCGAACAAATCCCGATAGGGGGTCGGGAAGCGAATTTCCAGGTCGTCGAGCATGGCGCCGCTGGATGCTGTCGCGATTGCGCGGGAGGGCCATCCCCAGCGATGTGCAAGTATCGCGGCCTGGGACTGTTCAGCTCTGCTTAACCGCCCTATCGCCGCATTCCACTCGCTGCGTGCACGACCAAATTGTCCAACCATAAACAACTCGCGAGCACGGATGAGCTCGGTACGACCCGCCAGCGCTTCCAGCAGCACCGGGTCTTGCTCTATTGGCTGGTGGTCAAACTGGTAGGGCAGACCGACCTGATCAGCGGCCAGGAATCCATAGTAATCCCGTTCCCTGGCGAGTCCTCTGAATACTGCGTTGGCTGCTTCTGTCTGGCCTTGTTCTTGCAAAGCCCGTCCGCGCCAGTAGCGCCACATCTTGCGATCACGCTCTGCGCCGGGCAGGTCGCTTATATAATTAAAGACTGCCGGCCAGTCATGGTTACGGAGCGCAGTGCGCACCTGCCACTGGCGCACGTCTGTGTTGCGGGCACTCGCCGGCACTGCAGCCAGCAGCGCGGCCGATTCGGGCAAGTGCTTGCGTGCTGCACGTAGCCCAATTTCACGGCTTATCTTGTTGCGCTCGGCGGGCGTAAAATCAAAACGCGTTCGAAAATCGAGCCATGCGTTGGCCGTGTACAGCGGGTCTTGGCGTGCAAGGCGTTTAAAGCCATACAGGATCAACTCGCGTTCGACGCTGTTGTTCTTGAACCTTTCAGGATTAGCGAGTGCTTTCGCAGGATTGCTGTGCATGCGCTGCCAACTCGCGACCCATTCACGATCCTGCCAATCGAGACCTTCAGCAAGGAATCGCGCCAGCGAAAAATTTCGCTCTTCAATAGCCATGGCCAGGCGCTTGCGCTTGCGCGACTCTGTCAGGTAGCCGATTTCACCGAGGTATTTGAATGCCAGATCGCAGGCCTCGGGCTGACTTTTCCCGACCATCCAAAGTGGCAGAATTTCGTCGGCGAGGCCGCGTGTCTTGCGCGCCGCGATGCGCGCCGTAAACCAGTTACATCTTCGTGTAATGCTGTGATCTGCAACATAGATTTCGAGGTACTTTTTCCAGCGTTGTTTGCGCGCCAGTTCGGCAAGCCATTTATTGCGGATTTCGGTGGCCACCGGCAGATGCTTGTGTGTGGCCAGGAAAGTCTCCACCCGGTAGTCAGATACCTTGCGCAGGTTAGTGCGAATGAGGGCAGCTTCGAGATCCGGCAACAGGATGTAATCGGCGAGCAGATCCAGATGTTCAGCGACCTGGCTTTCTTCACCGTGTTCGGCATGCGCATAGGCATTGCGAAAGGCGGCACGCTGGGCATCCAGACGCAGTTGCGGGTTGTCGAGTGCGTTGTCCTCGGCAAAACCAGCCGTGGCCAGCACAAGGATCAGCAATCTTGCCAGGTAGCGCATAGGCGCAAGCATAAGGCTGATGTCCGGGGTGGTGCAAGAAGATGCTTCACATATTTTTCGCAGCTTATTAAAAAAACGAGGGTTTTTTGCGGTCAAAACAAGGATTCCGGGTGGCTGGGTGGTATGCTCACCGGCGCTTGATTCGGTCGGCACAAACGAGGGGCCAGTGACTTTTCAGTGGTTGTTGTTTCCGTTGATTGGTGTGCTGGCGGGTCTCGGTGCCGGCCTGTTTGGAATCGGTGGTGGGTTCCTGATTGTGGCGGCCCTGAGTTTTGTTTTTTCCAGTAGCGCGGTATCTCCGGACATCATCATGCACCTGGCGATCGGCAGTTCGCTGGCCAGCATTGTTTTTACCTCCGTCTCATCGCTGTGGGCGCACCATCGTCGGGGCGCAGTATTGTGGTCGGTGGTTCGGCGCTTGGTACCGGGCATCATCATTGGCACATTTGCCGGCGCGTATCTGGCCGGCGTCCTCAGCACCGTCGCGCTCCAGGCATTTTTCGGGCTATTCGCAATAATCGCGGCAATTCAGATCGGGTTCGAGCTCAGACCGTCGGCGCATCGCGAGTTACCGGGCCCTGCTGGCATGACGGTAGCCGGCGCCGGCATCGGCCTGGTCTCTGCACTCGCCGGCATCGGCGGCGGCGCTGCCAGTAACCCGTTCATGCTCTGGTGCAATGTGCCGATTCGCAATTCGGTAGCCACCGCGGCGGCCTGCGGCCTGCCAATTGCACTTGCCGGCACCCTGGGCTTTGTCATGAGCGGATGGAATATGGCCGGTTTACCTGTAATGGCCACAGGTTTTGTCTACTGGCCGGCGGTGGCTGGTGTTGCAGCAACCAGCGTTCTGTGTGCGCCGCTCGGTGCGCGCCTTGCGCACACGCTGCCGGTGCATGTCTTGCGCAGGGCTTTTGCAATGGTACTCGCGCTGATCGGATTGCGCATGCTTATGGCGTTTACGGTGCAGGCATGAACAGGCGCTTGACGCCGGACGCGGGTACCGACTTATAGTGCACAACAGCCAATCATTGGAGAGCAGGGCCATGCGCGCAGCGCGACCGTGGATCATCTGTATGTGGCTGGCAGCGCCGGCGACTGGTATGGCGGTTGACCAGATTGATGACCTCAGCTGGGGAGCTCGCACAGGCGGGATTGTGCCCAATTACCGTGGCGCTGAATTTGCGACCGGGATCGGTGCCAGCGTGGTTTACATGCATCGCGAATACCCGGGCTTCGCGCTCGAAGTCGATATAACAACAACTCTGCTGGACGGTGAGCTGGGCGGATTCGATTATTCTTCCAGCATGTTGGGCGGCTACCTTGCATGGCGCAGCAGCGGTAAGTGGTTTTTTAAACTGCGTGGCGGCGTACTCGCCGAGTACGTGGAAGTGGGCCCGTCCGATGCCTGGGGTGCGGGACTCTCAGGGGGTATCGGTGCCGGCTGGCGGCGTGGCGAACAATTCCTGGAACTGGAGTTGACCGGCGTGGAAAAGGCCGTCTACATGGTGTCGTTGGCCTGGTACTTTTAGAAAAAAGCCCGGCGTTGCCGGGCTTTGATGATCACTCGCGACTGCACTCATCGCAGGGGCACGAATAAACCGGCACCATCTCGCTGTACCTTGAGAACCATTGGCTCCTGCGTATCAACAGCCTGTGCAAAATCTTCCAGCCGGCGAATCATGAGTCGCGGTCCCGAGCGCCGCTTCACCGAGGTAATCACGTCACCGGGCAACAAGCCGGATCGGGCTGCGGGGGAACCCGGCTGGATGTCCAGCACGACCACGCCGTTAATCCGGCCAAACAAGGGCGAGTCTTCCGTCAGATCGCCGAAACGAGCCCCTTCCAGCTGCGGGTGCAACGGTTTGTCATCGTCACCTGAATCACTGTCCTGGCCCGCCGCTAACTTCGCTTCGCCTGGTGGCGTGGCGATGACGGCGGTGAGCCTGCGTTGCTTGCCATCCCGGATGACCCCGATGCGCACCTTGTCACCGACTCTTCGCAGCCCGATCTTGTTGCGCAGGTCGCTGGCATCGCGAACGGGCTCGCCATCAACGCTGTCGATAACGTCTCCTTCCTTGATGCCCGCGCGTTCTGCTGCCGAATCCTCGACCACGTTCGATACGACCGCGCCGCGCACCTCGGCAAGGCCCATGGCGGCCGCCATGTCGGAGGTCACATCCTGAATGTTGACCCCGAGGATGCCGCGCCGGACCTCGCCGTATTCCAGCAGCTGCGCCATGATGGACTGCGCCATGTTGATCGGAATGGCAAAGCCGATACCCACATTGCCGCCGCCCGTCGAGAGAATCTGCGAGTTGATGCCAATAAGCTCGCCGCGCAAATTCACCAGCGCGCCTCCCGAGTTGCCGGGATTAATGGGCGCATCGGTCTGAATGAAGTCCTGGTAGCCTTCGCGATTCAGCCCGGAACGCCCCATGGCACTGACGATACCGGCGGTAACCGTGTGCTGAAGGCCAAATGGATTGCCGATGGCCACAACATAGTCGCCGACTTCGAGCTGGCTGGAGTCACCGGTCGGCATCTCGACCAGACTGTCCGCCTGGACCTGGATGACGGCAACATCAGAACCCGGATCGGTGCCGATTACCTTGGCAAGAAATGACCGCTGGTCGAGTAAGGTTACGTTAATCTCGTCCGCATGTTCGACAACATGGGCGTTGGTCAGAATATAGCCCTTGTCGGCATCGATAATCACGCCCGAGCCGCCGCTGCGGAACTGTCTGCGGTCGGGTGACCTCGGCCGGCCGGGCTGCTCGAAGAAACGCCTGAAAAACGGGTCGTCGAAGAACGGGTGGCGCTGTACCTCGACGCTGCCACGCACCGCGATATTTACCACCGCCGGCGAGGTGCGCTTGATCATGGGCGCCAGCGTCGGTACCTGCTGCTCGACCATTGCCGTTGGCAACTTCGCGACGGCGGTGCGTGGCGCCAGCATGACACCGATCGACAAAATCAAAACCGCCCCCAGGGCCAGAGCATTGCTATTCGCGACTCGGGTATTTTTGTCGATCATTGTAATAGTCATCCTTTAACTTCACGGACATTGGCAATGGGTACGGACGATGGCAAACCTGCCGGGCCCGTATGCAGAGGACACTGGCACCGGGTGGTAAGTTCCACCCGATGCCTGGTGCCGCGCCTGGCACTATGGGCAGGTGCGCTTGGGGCAGCGACGCCCAGTCCTGGTTCAGTCGACCTGGATTTCGATTCTCCGTGGCTGAACCTTCGCCTGCTTGGGAATGGTGATCTCGAGTACGCCGTTGTTGCCGCTGGCCTTCACGCCTTCACTGTCCACGGTATCCGGCAATGTGAAACGCCGATAAAACTGCCCGGCCGAACGCTCGACACGGCGGTAGCCTTCTTTGGTCGTCGTTGCTTCGGTGGTGCGCTGGCCGCGAATCGTCAAGATGCCATTCTCCATCGTAATTTCAATGTCATGCGGGTCCACGCCCGGCAGGTCTGCGTGCAGCACAAACCGGTCGCCTTCTTCGCGAACATCCACTGACGGGACCCAGTCGCAGGCCGTGGTTTCGTCTTCAGGCAGGCGGCTAACGGGGCCCTCAAACAGGCGGTTGATCTCACTGTGGAGGTCGCCAAGCGTCCGCCAGGGTTGATATCTGATCATGGTCATGTTGGTGCTCTCCTGATTCCAAATGTGTAGTTGCGGATGGTTTGCTGTAGCCCGCCGCATCCGTGACGGAAACGACCGGGTAACCTGACAGATCAGGTGTGGGCGGCTGCGGGGTTTTCAAGTCTTAACAACTTTTTCTTGGCTCCCGGGGCCCGCTTCTGGCATAATCTCGCGCCTTTCACGAGCCACAATATGTTGTGGTGCGACACAGAAATAAGCGGGCTGAGTTATCTTTTTGAATTCTTAAGATATTTTATTGGAATATATTTTAAGTTACTGATTTAAAAACTTTTAATACCCGGACTTATTTTGCATAAATGGCTTGACAGGGCGGTGGCGGAAAACTAATCTAGAACCTGAGAACACAACATATAGTGTTTGACTGTTTGGCGCTGATCGGCGCCACCAGGGAAGGGGAGATTCACGGACCAATGAGGTGCGGATGCCGCTTTCGCGGGCGGCACAAGTGGCGGCTTTACCGCTGCGAAAGGGGTAGCAGGCTTGGCCAGGGGGGTCGGCAGATACATCGCCGGCTTGATTAACAACAACTCGAAAGTCGTCTGGGGAACTGGACAAAAAATGACATCTGCATTGCGTACCAAGATTGCAACGGCCGCGGCCGAGATCACATTTCAGAGCGCCTCACTCGATATCTGGGAAAAGAAATATCGCCTGACTGCCAAGGACGGTACTGTTATCGATGAAACCCTTGATGATACGTATCGTCGTCTTGCACGGGCCCTGGCGGATGTCGAGCCTGATGACCGGCGCGAGCACTGGTACGAAAGATTCGTTTGGGCTTTACGTCATGGCGCGATACCCGCCGGACGCATCGTTTCCAATGCGGGCGCGCGCGAGCACAAGCCCGCGACTTCCACCATCAATTGCACTGTCTCCGGAACCGTTGGCGATTCCATGGACGATATTCTGGACAAAGTGCATGAGGCGGGTCTTACGCTGAAGGCCGGTTGCGGCATCGGTTACGAATTTTCAACTCTGCGACCGCGTGGGGCCTACGTTACCGGCGCCGGCGCCTACACATCGGGCCCGCTCTCATTCATGGACATCTACGACAAGATGTGTTTCACCGTGTCCTCGGCAGGCGGCAGGCGCGGCGCACAGATGGGCACCTTTGATATCGGTCATCCGGATGCCATGGACTTTGTCCGTGCCAAGCGCGAGGACGGCCGCCTGCGCCAGTTCAATCTCTCGCTGCTGGTGACAGACGAATTTATGCAGGCGGTGCGCGATGATGTCGATTGGAAACTGGCCTTTCCATTGACCGAAGAGGAAGTTGACCAGGACGGTGTGGACCTGTTCGACGAAGACAAGATCGTGTGGCGGGAATGGCCGGTTACCGATCGCTATATTACCAATGGCGCCGGTTTGGTGGCCTGCCGTGTATTTAAGTCGGTACCGGCGCGCCGCTTGTGGGACGTAATCATGAGTTCAACTTATGATTTCGCCGAACCCGGCTTCGTGTTGATCGATCGGGTCAACGAAATGAACAACAACTGGTGGGTAGAGAATATCCGCGCCACGAATCCCTGTGGGGAACAGCCTTTACCTCCCTACGGTTCCTGCCTGCTGGGGTCGGTAAATCTGACCAAGTTCGTGCTGAATGCTTTCGATGACAAGGCCAGTTTCGACTGGGAGCTGTTTCGTGAAGTCATCGGCGTCTTCACGCGCATGCTGGATAACGTCGTGGAAATAAATGGCCTGCCGCTCGGCCGCCAGCGCGACGAAATCTCCCGCAAGCGCCGCCACGGCATGGGTTTCCTGGGACTGGGCTCGACCATCACGATGCTGCGCATGAAATACGGTTCGACCGAGTCGATCGCTTTTACCGAGCGCGTGGCGCGCGAATTGGCCATAGCCGGCTGGGAAGCGGGACTGGAACTGGCCAGCGAGAAGGGGCCGGCTCCAATAATGCTGGAGGAGTTCACGGTTACCCAGGAAATGCTGCGCAAGCGCCCCGAAATGGAAGCGGATGGCTGGCGCCTGGGAGCGAAAATCCCCGGCCGGGTCCTGCACGCGCGCTACAGCCGCTACATGCAGCGGCTGGCCGAGATCAGGCCGGACCTCGTGGAGGAGTTGGCCGAAACGGGAGCGCGTTTTACCCACCACAGCTCCATTGCGCCCACGGGCACCATCTCGCTGTCGCTGGCAAACAACGCAAGTAACGGGATTGAGCCGAGCTTTGCGCATCATTACTTTCGCAACGTCATCCGCGAAGGCAAGAAGACCAAGGAAAAGGTCGATGTGTTTTCCTTTGAGTTGCTGGCTTATCGCGAGCTTGTTAACGACAAAGCCATGCCCGGATCCGACAAGGAAGACGAAAAACTGCCTGACTACTTCATCACAGCCGAAGACATAAGCCCACGCCAGCACGTGGATATCCAGGCCGCCGCCCAGAGGTGGGTGGATTCATCCATTTCCAAGACCGCCAACGTGCCGACCGATTTTCCTTATGAAGAATTCAAAGACATTTACCTGTATGCCCACGAGCAGGGCCTGAAGGGGTGCACAACTTTCCGTTTTAATCCGGAAGCGTTCCAGGGCGTGCTGGTCAAAGGTGATGACCTCAGAAACACTACCTATCGTTTCCGCCTGGAAGACGGTAGCGAGGTGGACCTGCAGGGCGATGAGGAAGTGGAATATGACGGCGAGGTTCACACTGCCGCGAACTTGTTCGATGCATTGAAGGAGGGCTATTACGGCAAGTTTTGAACCCATGCTCCGGGCGGACTGCCCCGGGGCGCAAGAACTTGGACGGGCTGCCCGTGCTGCAAACAGGGGCTGACGAATTCAGCGGCGGGGCAGCTTGTCCAAACCAACAGTAAAGGCGCCGGGAGGCGGCACAAGAGACAGGCGAAAGATCATGGCAGCGATAAAAATCAGCAAGAAGATAGTCGGTTACAAGGTTGTGAAGGACGACGAAACACCTGCACCGGAAGGTCCTGTGGCAGCGACGGAAAGTGCGGCGGATACGGCAATTCCCAGGGTTTTGCGCAAGGAAGTGCCGCGCAAATCCGATGACAACGTCATTCACATGCACGAAAAGGTGGAACGACCGGAAGTCCTTATCGGCAGCACCTACAAAGTGAAGACGCCGGTGTCCGACCATGCCATGTACGTAACCATCAACGATATCGTGCTCAACAAAGGTACCGAGTTCGAGTCCCGTCGGCCATTCGAAGTCTTTATCAATTCCAAGAATCTTGATCATTACCAGTGGATAGTGGCGCTGACGCGGATTATTTCCGCGGTGTTCCGTAAGGGCGGTGACGTGACGTTCCTGGTGGATGAACTCAAAGCGGTTTTCGATCCGCGCGGCGGCTATTGGAAGCCGGGCGGCAAGTACATGCCGTCCATCATTGCTGAGCTGGGCCATGTAGTTGAACAGCATCTGCAGACTATCGGCCTGCTCAAGACCACCGAACTTGACGAGCATCAACGTAAGCTGATCCATCAGAAACGCGCCGAGTATGAAGAGGCCAATCGTCAGACCGATGCCTTTGCCGATAGCGAATTTCCGGCCGGGGCCCAGTTATGCGCCAAGTGCAGCGTGGCGGCAGTGGTCATGCTGGACGGCTGCATGACCTGCCTGAGTTGTGGCGATTCAAAATGTGGCTGACTTGCGTCTCGAATCGGATTCAGGCAGCCGCATGAAAAGCAGAGGACGATAATGAGCTCAGCAATTGTGGCAACCCTGATCGCTGTTGCCTGCGTGGTCGCGGCCATCTACATTCCGCCGCCCCACAAAGGTTACCTCGACGGGGACGAAAACTGAGTCGGAGCACGATCATCCCGTGCGGGACCGTCAGGCGGGGCCCCCCGGACAATGCGTGACATGGCAGGTTGGGAGTGGCTGCTGGGCGGCGCCTTGCTGGTCTGGATCCTCTGGCGATGGAATCGGGGCTCCGAGCGCACACTCTCGCCTGACCAGGCAGCCGAAAAAGGGGCAGGCTCAGCCAACGACTGGAGCGGATTGCTGCTGCCCATAATTGCCGTTGTATTGTTCGTCATTCTGCTCATTTACAGCGTGCGTAATTGAGGCAAAAAAAGACCCGCCATCGGGGCGGGCCTTTAAATCCATCCTGGAAAAAGCAGTCTTGTAAGTGTTCAGTCCTTGACCGTATCGAACAGGCTCTTTAACGCCACAACAAGTACGGCAGGCGCCATGAACGCGGTGATATAACCCAGGAAACTGGTCATGGCTTCGCCGATCACTGGCACCTCGGCCACGGAGGAGCCCACCATTAACAGGGCAATACCGGCCACCAGGAAGCTCCTGGACTCACCACCGGAAACATTCATGAATCCGACGATCAGGCCGAGCACCGCGAGTGCCCAACCAAACCACGGCTGGGTAAAGTTAAAAACACCGGCGGCAATCGCGATTACAATGCCGGCTACTACAGCAATTTTTCCAAGTTTATCCATTTCACTCCCCTTACATCATGAACAAAGGCAAAATTTATTCTGTTATCTGAAGCGCAGCCATTATAGTGCTTTATGCAGCATTTTATCCGGACAAACTCATTTTTTATTGATGCGCTGCAATAATAAAATCAATGGCTTGAGGTGTTTTGTGCAGAGGCTGGCAATCTCTTGCCAAAATGGCGCAGCATATTTTTGCATGGCCATGCCAGCGTGGAGGGCACGTTGAAGACGATTGCCGAAACCGCCGGTCGCTCTACCAGTGGACTGTATGACTTGCTGGTGGGCGATGAGGACGCGCGGGTCTGCGAGGACATTCCACAACAGGCGTGCAACGATCAGCCAAAAAATTTCTTCATCAGCCTCGGAAGTTATTTCTGCACCAAAGTTGGCGACGAAATTGCCAGTGCATCGCTGGTGCTGCCCTGGCTGCTTGGCGCGGTCGGGGCACCGGCACTGTTGACCGGATTTCTGGTGCCCATACGGGAAGCGGGCGCGCTACTGCCGCAACTTATTTTCGCCGGTTTCATACGCCCGTTTCCCGTGCGCAAGTGGTTCTGGATCGGTGGCAGCATAGGCCAGGCCAGATGCGTTTTCGGCATGCTTGTGGCGGGCCTTTATTTGCAGGGCACGGCAGGTGGTCTGGCTATCATTATCCTGTTGACGTTTTTCAGCTTAGCCCGCGGCATCTCGTCGGTAGCTTCAAAAGATGTGCTCGGCAAGACAGTCTCAAAACGACGCCGTGGCACCATGATGGGTTATGCCAGCGCGCTGGCAGGTATTGCGGCGGCGGGCATCGGACTGTATTTCAGCCTGCGCTCCAGCAACCAGCTTGAACAGCGTGCCGTATTTATTTTGCTTGGCGGTGCCGGGCTGCTGTGGCTGCTAGCTGCGCTGCTGTATAGCTTTCTTGCGGAAGTTCCCGGTGCCACAGAGGGGGGCGGTAACGCGATCGTTGAGGGCCTGCGCAGCATCCGCTTACTGAGAGAGGACAAGCCTTTCCGCGACTTCGTAGTAGCGCGCGCACTGTTGCTGGGTGTTGCGCTGTCGTTGCCATTTTACGTAGCACTGGCCCGTGAGAAGACCGGCGGCGACATATCCGGGTTGGCCCAGATGCTGGTGGCAAGCGGACTCGCCGGCTCCCTCAGCGCGCCAATCTGGGGCCGCATGGCTGACCGCTCCAGCCGCCAGGTTATGGCTATGTCGGCGATGATGAGCGGCGTTCTCGGTGTCGCTCTGTTTACCTTGATACTGGCGGGTTCTGAGCTGGTTGCCTGGCCTGGGTTTTACGCGGTGCTGTTTTTCGTATCCGGCATTTCCCATAGTGGGGCCCGGCTCGGACGAAAAACTCATCTCGTGGACATGGCCACAGCGGACAAGCGGGCTGCTTACGTGGCCGTAAGCAACACGGTGATCGGCGTGCTGATCCTGGCCGGAGGCGCATTCGGTCTGCTGGCACAGTTTGCGGGCACGCATTATGCGGTGCTCGCGCTCGCGCTCTTGTCGCTGCTGGCTGCACGCGTCGCGGCGACGTTGCCAGAGGCACAATAGGCGCTGACGGAAGGCCTTCGCTGCGGTAAGGTAGATCGCCAGCTGGCAAGGCCAGGACTTATCAGACGGGGGTTCGAGATGGGCGCACCGATTAGCCACCGACCGGCCTGCCTTATGTTTCTCCTTACAGCGCTCGCCATAACCGGGCAGGCCATGTCTTTCGATCGCATATCCGGACGCAGCTTTGCATCACGCAGTGAAGTGCTGGCGGTCAATGGCATGGCAGCGACAAGTCAGCCGCTGGCAACGCAAATCGCGCTGGACATTCTCAGGCAGGGAGGCAGTGCGGTGGATGCCGCCATTGCTGCCAATGCCGCTTTGGGCCTGATGGAACCGACCGGCTGTGGCATTGGCGGTGACCTTTTTGCCATAGTCTGGGAGGCCAGCTCCAAGAAGCTCCATGGCCTCAACGCGTCCGGACGCTCACCCCGATCTCTTAGCCTCGGCTGGTTCAAGGACAATGGCTATCAGAGCATCCCGCCGCGCGGGCCGTTACCGGTAAGCGTGCCCGGTGCCGTGGACGGCTGGTTCGAGCTGCACGGGCGCTTTGGCCGCCTGCCCATGGACAAGGTGCTGGCGCCCGCCATCACTTACGCGGAAGAGGGCTTTCCGGTAAGCGAAGTCATCGCGTATTACTGGCAACGCAATGCACGCGTGCTGAAGGAATATCCGGGATTTTCTGCCACCTTTATGCCGGGCGGGCGGGCGCCACGCGCCGGCGAGATCTTTAAGAACCCAAGACTCGCGGACACGTATCGCATGCTTGCCCGGGAGGGTCGCGATGCCTTTTACAAGGGCGCCATCGCACACAAGATTACCGAATATATGCAAGCGAACGGCGGATTTCTGAGCTACGAGGACCTTGCCGAACACGAATCGGAATGGGTCGAGCCGGTGTCATCAGATTACCGCGGATACACAGTCTGGGAGCTGCCACCCAATGGCCAGGGCATCGCGGCTTTGCAAATCCTGAATATCCTGGAGGGCTTCGATATCGCGGCCATGGGCTTCGACAGTGCCGACTACCTGCATACATTCGTGGAGGCCAAAAAACTCGCGTTTGAAGATCGTGCCCGCTTTTATGCGGACATGGATTTTGCCCGGGTCCCGGTGGGCAAACTGGTCTCCAAGGAGTACGCGCATCGCCGGCGAATGCTGATTAATCCGGAGCGCGCAGCATCTGAATATGCTGCCGGCGACAGACTCCTGCGCGATGGTGATACCATTTACCTTACCGTGGCCGATAAAGACGGCAACATGGTCTCGCTTATCCAGAGCAACTATCGTGGCATGGGCTCCGGGATGACCCCGGGCGAACTCGGCTTTATATTGCAAGACCGCGGCGAGTTGTTCAGCCTTGATCCAAAGCATGCCAATGCATTTGCCCCGGGCAAGCGGCCGTTTCACACAATTATTCCTGCGTTTGTTACCCGCAACGGTAAGCCGTGGTTGAGTTTTGGTGTCATGGGAGGCGGCATGCAACCCCAGGCCCATGCACAGATCATTGTCAATCTGGTCGACTTCAAAATGAATCTGCAAGAGGCAGGTGATGCGCCGCGAATTCGTCATGATGGCTCAAGCGAGCCAACGGGTGAGCAGATGCGCGACGGCGGCCAGGTGTTTGTCGAACAGGGTTTCAGCAGCGAGACTCTGCGTGCACTCGCCAAAAAGGGCCACAAAGTCAGTTACGGTGATGGGGGTTTTGGTGGCTACCAGGCGATCGCACGCGATCAGCAAAGCGGCGTATACCGGGGCGCTTCCGAGTCACGCAAAGACGGCCATGCGGCAGGTTTCTGATGGTGAGTGACGCAGGCCACGATCTTTTCAGCCCCGCGCCAAACAGCCGGCGAGCCATGGCGCTGTGTCTGGCGATGGTCGTCGCAGCGGACGGGCGATTCAGCAAAGGCGAGGAATCGTATATTGCCGAGACCGCTTTGCCTGCTCTGAACAGGCTCGGTGACGAACGGGCGCGGGCGCGCCGGCTCAAACCACAGAGCCCTGTCACCATCCAGGAATTTCGTTTGATTTATGCTGCCTGTGTGGCGGCCATTGGCCCCGGGGGCGTGCCCGACGATCAGTTCGTTTCGAAGGTGCTGGGCACAGTGACCGAAGAAGAATATCGCGCCGAGCTTTTCAGCCTGATGCTCGAAACGGCAGTCAGTGATGGTCTGGAGCCCGGGCGCGAGGCCGGATTGCTGCGTTACAGCCTGCAAGCCTGGGGGCTGGATCCCGCGCGCTGGCCGCAGATCGCGATGGGCGCTGACGCCTGATCAACTGGCTGCGCGTCTTTGCTCGGGGACCTGCTGTCGTGGCCCGTTAAGCAGGGCATCGCGAGTCACTTCGATAATGAGATCCACTTCTTCAGAGGTGATAGCGAAATGTGGGGTAAACCGCAGGGAATTAGCACCGCCGTGAATCACGCCTATGCCGTGCAGGCGCATGTACTCCTCAATACTGTCTGCACCAAAACACTTATAAGTGGCATCGAGTTCGCATGAAATCAGCAACCCGGTTCCCTGCACGCTCGTAATTCGGCCCTCGAGTTCCGTGGCAAGCGCGCCCAGCTTGTCCAGAAATTCTTTACCGCGCTGGCGAATATTGCTGCGCAATTCATCATCCAGCGTCTTGAGCACGCTCACAGCCACATCCAGCGCACGCGGATTGGCAGTCATGGTGTTGCCATAAATGCCCTTACGATAAAGCGCCGCAGCACGCTCGGTCACTGCCAGTACCGAAAGCGGATACTGACCCGCATTCAGGGCCTTCGAATAGGTTTCCATATCGGGCGCTGCACAATCCTCGAAGCCCGGGTAATCAATAATTGACAGGACACCATGGGCGCGTAAACCGGCCTGAATCGAGTCGACCAGCAATAGTGCGTCATGTTGCAGCGTCAGCTCACGGGCACGTCGGTAAAATTCCGGGTCCAGTGGATAGCCGGGATTGCCCTCGCCCATGACCGGCTCGACAAAAAGGGACTCGATGAACAGATTCTCCTGGCGTGCAGTCTCGAAAGCCTTTTCCAGCTGCTCGATGTTATTCGGCTCGATTACCAGCAGGTTGTCGAGGTCGCGAAAACTCGCGAGATGGCGTGAATAGGTGCGTTGAGTACTGTGCGAAAACTGAGCAGGTCGCTCGGTTCTGCCATGGAATCCACCGCGCATTGCCAAACCAACGATTTCCTTGCCGGCATGGGCGCCGCCGGGGTCTGTCATTTCGCGCGCGTTAACATCTGACAGACGAGCAGCGCAGGTTACCGATTCGGATCCGCTGTTCAGGCAAAGGAAATGAGTGTACGGACAACCCTGCTCGCGGCCTTTACCAATTTCACTGCGCAAGGCGCGTGCGAGGCGCAGCTGGCTGAAACTCGGCGTCATGATGTTGGCCATGACCTGGTTACCGCTCATGGCCTGCATGACGGCTTCCGGCCCATGTCCCAGCCCCAGCATGCCGTAGCCGCCGGAGTCATGCACGACAGCGCCACGGGTGGTAATTATCCAGGGCCCGCGGGCCGCAAGTGCGACATAGGGATTGACGTTATCGTCTGCGTAGAAGTTTATAAAATGTTCAAGGATTGCAGCTGCTTGTGCAACTTCGTTCAGTTCCATAAGGTCGGGAAACTCCGCCAACAACGCGCGCTGGCGAATGACCGCCTCGTCAACGGCGAGGTTGAGTTCCGGGCTTATCGCCGCAAACCGCTTGATGACTTCGTCTGGCAGTCCGTGCGTCCGGACCTCGCCACCGTGCTGACGCAGCAGTTCAAGTTTCTCGATTACGCGCATGCCTGGGATTCCTTTACTGGTGCTACCGGGGGCTGGGCCGGGAACCATCGGAGCAAACGTACCATTGTCCGATACTTTGCCGGTGATCGGCCTTAAAGGCAGCATTTTATCACTGCCCCGAGTGCCGGGTTAACCCCATTTATGCCTGCCTGCACAGGGAATCGTCCGGGATTTCTGTCACAATCTTGGCTGGCGAGCCCGCGGTGCAAATTGATGCCCTTCCCGACTGTTACGCGTGACAGAGACTCGAAACTGACCATCGCCGAGGCGGCGATGATCGCGAATAAATGCTACGGGATCGTCGGAGAGGCACGCGCCGTGGACGGATTCGCAGACCAGAGTTTTCTGATCTGCTCTGGGTCGACGCCTCTGCACGTGCTTAAGGTCAGTCCGACGGGAATCGATGCCGCGGTTCTCAATTTGCAGGACGCAATACTTGATCATCTGGCGACGCAGAAGTTGCCGATGGCCGTGCCCCCGGTTGTGCGCGACCTAGACGGGCGAACAACTTCCGTGTGGAAGGACGAGTCTGGCGGCACCCACCATGTCAGGCTGCTGGGATATCTGACGGGGGAATTCGCCTGCGATTTGCCGGTCGCGGACGCAGCCTTGCTGCGAAACATTGGCAGGGGGCTCGCGCAGCTTGATCGCGCGCTGCTCGGGTTTGAGCATCCAGCCGCCAACCGCCTGCATTCATGGCATCTTGAACAGGCATCCCCGGTGTGCCGTGATGCGCCGCTGGACGAAGAACTGGCGGCCCTGGTTTCGGCCTGCCTGACGGATTACCAGCAGCACGTCGAACCGGCACTGCCAGACCTGCGCAGGAGCGTGATTCATGGTGATGTGAATGACCACAATCTGCTTGTTGCTGCCGGGCCGGGGGGCGACAGGCGCCTTTGCGGGCTGATCGATTTCGGTGACGCTGCGATGGCGCCGACGGTATTCGAACTGGCCATTGCGATGGCCTACTTCATGATGGGCCAGCAAAGGCCATTGCTGGCGGCCCAGGAAATGGTGGCTGCCTATCATGCCACCTTGATTCTCGAAGAGAGGGAGGTGGCACTCATTTACGACCTGGTGCGGGTGCGCTTGTGCATGAGCTTGTGCCATGCTGCGCGCGCGCGGCAGGCAGCACCAGGTAACGATTATCTTCTGCGCAGCGAGGCAGGTGCGCGCACCCTCCTGTCCGAACTTGGCGCCATACCGAGATCGTTCTTTACTGCGAGCTTGCGTGAAGCTTGTGGCTTCACGCCGTGGCCCGAGAGCACCGCGCTGGCCGCCTGGCTGCAGACCCAGTCACCGGCGCCACTGATTGATGCACTTGCACAGCAGACGCCACGCATACTGGACTTCACCCCGCGCAGCGACGATCTGTCGGGCGCGGTCGCGCCCCGGGACGTGCAAAGTTTTGCAAGCCTGATAGCGGGCCTGCTTGAACGCAGTGGCACCGGCGTTGGCATCGGGCGCTATGGTGAAATCAGGGGCCTTTACAACAGCGAGGTCTTCGCTGCCGGCAGCGAAGACGAACCCCGTACCGTGCATCTGGGCGTGGACGTTTTTTCGCCGGCGGGTACCGTGGTCTACGCGCCCTTGCAAGGCACAGTACACAGCTTTGCCGACAACAACAGACCGCTGGATTACGGGCCAACAATTATTCTCGAGCACTCGCTCGCGGATGCACCCGCCAGATTCTTTACCTTGTACGGCCACCTGGCCAGAGAGTCACTCGATGGCCTTGCAGTCGGGCAACAGGTCCGACAGGGTGAGGCCATCGCCAGTATCGGCGAGCCGCAGGTTAACGGCGGCTGGCCGGCGCACCTGCATTTCCAGTTGATCGGCGACATGCTGGGCCTGCGCGAGGATTTTCCCGGCGTGGCAAGACATTCCGAGGCCGGCACCTGGAAGAGTCTGTGCCCGAACCCGGCTCGTTTCCTTGGCCTGCCCGACGAGGCTGTGGACGCCGACTGTGGCGCAAGCCCCTTGGTGCTTGCACGGCGTCGCGACGCCTGTGTATCTCCGTCGCTGAGCTTGTCGTTCCGGGAGCCGATAAAGGTAGTGCGTGGACGCGGCGCTCGTCTTTACACAGAGCAAGGGCGGGAAATTCTTGACCTGGTCAATAATGTGGCGCATGTGGGTCATGCACATCCGCATGTCGTTGCTGCAATAGAGCGCCAGGAAGCACTGCTCAATACCAATACCCGTTATTTGCATGATGGCCTGGTCAGTTACGCAGAGCGCCTGACCAGCCTTTTGCCTGATGAACTGGACACGTGTTTTCTGGTGTGTTCCGGCAGTGAAGCCAATGACCTGGCATTGCGACTGGCTCGCGCTTTTACCGGCGGCCGTGACGTCGTAGTAGTCGATGGCGCCTATCACGGCAATCTTGGCACGCTGGTTGAAATCAGCCCCTACAAGTTTGACGGGCCAGGCGGGTCGGGCCGGCCCCGCCATGTGCAAGTGGCCGCAATGCCCGATTCTTACAACGGTCTGTTCGCCGGCGAGTCGGATGCACCCAGGCGTTATGCTGATTCTGTCGCTGCGGCCTTCTCGCGCATCGTCCGACAGCAACGCCGGCCAGCCGCATTTTTTTGCGAGTCGGCGCTGGGGTGTGGCGGCCAGATCATACTGCCGGCAGGCTACCTGCGCGGCGCCTTTGAACATGCTCGTGGCGCCGGGGCCGTGTGTGTTGCGGATGAGGTGCAGGTGGGTTTCGGCAGGCTGGGCAGAAATTTCTGGGCGTTCGAAGATCACGATGTCGTGCCCGACATACTCACGCTGGGTAAACCAATAGGGAACGGGTACCCGCTGGCAGCGGTAATCACGCGACGCGAGATTGCGGAAGCATTCGCCAACGGTATGGAGTACTTCAATACTTTTGGCGGCAACCCGGTGGCGTGCGCCGCCGGGCATGCAGTGCTGGACGTGCTTGAAAAAGACAGGCTGCAGGAACACGCACGAGTTCTTGGCGATGCCTGGCTTGAAGACTTGCAGGCGCTGATGGCCCGCCACGCTCTCATTGGTGACGTCCGCGGTCGGGGGTTATTTATAGGCATTGAGCTGGTACTTGATCGCGAATCCCGCGCTCCGGCAGCCGCCGCAGCCAGCCATGTCGTTGAATTCCTGAAAGACCGGGGCATTCAGATCAGTATCGACGGCCCGCGTTACAATGTCCTCAAGATCAAGCCTCCCATGGTCATCAGCGCAAGCGATGCGGCGCGCGTGGTGGCCGCGCTGGACGAGGCCTTGGAAGACTATATTGCAGAAGCTGTCCGGTCCTGATCAGGGTCTGGCAGCAGACCAGAGAGATAATTGCATGGGCAAACTTAAAGATGATTCGCCAGGCAGGCGACTGGCCTCGATTATTACTGCGTGCCTGGTTGCACTGGGAGTCTCGGGTATGGGCAATGTGACGGCCGCAGAACAGCTATTCGGACTGGTAATCCACGGCGGCGCGGGCACGATTACGCGCAGCAACCTGGCACCGGAAAAGGAATCGGCTATTCGTGCAGACCTTGGCGAGGCACTGGATGCAGGTTACCGGGTGCTCGACAAGGGCGGCAGCAGTCTGGACGCGGTGCAAGCGGCTGTCGTTATTCTGGAAGAGTCGCCACGTTTTAACGCCGGCCGCGGTGCGGTGTACACCAGCGCCGGGACACATGAACTGGATGCTTCGCTGATGGATGGCAAGACGCTTAATGCTGGTGCCGTGGCAGCAGTGCGCCGCGTGCGTAACCCGATACTCTTGGCGCGCAAAGTCATGGATGAGTCCGTGCACGTCATGTTGTCCGGCGAAGGGGCCGAAGAGTTTGCCGGCCAGGCAGGACTGGAGCTGGTAGACAATCATTTTTTCGATACCCAGTTTCGTCTGCGA
>JBFGOQ010000004.1:0-79380 GCA_041565075.1 Gammaproteobacteria bacterium | reverse complement strand
TCCGAAGACATCGTGCCCGGTCCGAGCATATATATTATGGGTACGACCATGGTGATCGCGGGCATGTTCCAGCTGCTATTTGGCAATATGGAGCTGGCCGCCGTCACCGGCCTGGTAGGGGTAGTGCTGATGGTGGTTGAGTACCGCTCCGCACTTTTGTGAGCGGCGTTGAGCAATCAGGTGACCTCCCGGGTTGCAGGGCCCTTCGATAAGGTCTTCAAGTAATCGACCAGACCTGTGCGGCGCGCAAAACCCAGTGCCGCCCTCGGTGCCAGCGCCCGCAGCGCCATCAGCAGACGGATCGGCCGCGGGCTGACCAGAATTTCCGGATGTCCTGTGCGGAGTGCTTTAACGACGGCATTGGCGACCGCCTCGGGTGACACCTCGCCAAGCGAGGCGGGGGCGGGCTTACCCTTGCGCGCATGCATGCCTGCCGTGCTGACGAAGCCGGGGCAAATCACCGAGACCTTTACACCACGATCCCGCAATTCAGCGTGCAGCGAAATACTCCATTCCGCCAGGGCGCCTTTCGAGCCGGCGTAAACCGCACCGAAGGGCATTCCCGTGCGACCGGCGAGGGAGGCTACGTTCACGATATGTCCCCTTCCCCGTTGCAGCATAGGCGGCAGCACATCCCGTGCCAGCGCCATCGGTGCAATCACGTTGGTGGTGACTATGGCCGGGATCATTGGCGGGTCCTGGACGTCGAAAGGAATGATTTCCTCCAGCCCGGCATTGTTGATGAGAATGTCGATGTCGCCCAGCTCGTTGTTTGCGCGGCGCACAAGAGCAAGCCGTTGTGCCGGGTCATTGACATCGGTGGTCACCACAATGATGCTGACCGCGGGGCGCAGAGCCGTGGCCAGGGCTTCAAGTTCGCCGCCGGAGCGCGCAGCAAGTACTAAATTGACGCCCTCAGCGGCGAGCGCCCGTGCGATATAAGGGCCAATGCCGTGGGAAGCGCCTGTCAGGATTGCGTTGCAACCTTTGAGAGTATCCAAGATAACGTCCTCGCAATGGCTGCGCCGCAATCATCCGGCGCAGGCCGATAAAGTAAGTGCACAGATATTACTGGAGGCAAGGTGAAAAAAAGCGATTCCGGAACAAGGGACTTGTCACATCTCGATGCCCAGCAGATTGCTGTCACGCAACATGGCGCAACCGAAGCGCCGTTTTCAGGCGTTTATGTGGATAACAAGCAGCCGGGAATTTATCGTTGCATCGTGTGTGCGGCACCGCTGTTTTCGTCGGAGACCAAGTATGATTCGGGCTCCGGCTGGCCGAGCTTTTGGGCTGCGGTTGCAGAGGAACGCATAGCTACGCGCCCCGATACCAGCCACGGGATGCGCCGCGAAGAGGCCCTGTGTGCCAGCTGCGGTGCGCATCTGGGGCATATTTTCCCGGACGGGCCGCAACCATCTGGCACGCGCTTCTGTATCAACTCTGCGGCATTGGACTTCAAGCAGAACGATTTACCGGGCGATGACAAGTAACAGGGGGACAAGGCATGCAGGAAATTATTGAACGAGTAAGGGCGGGTACGGTGACGGCCTGGCCCATGGTCATGTTGCGTATCAGCCTGGGCGTGATGTTTGTCATTGCGGGCTTTGGCAAGGCACAGCGCGGCGCGGGCTTTGGCGATGCCGTGCAGGGATTTCTCGAGCGCCAGCAGAACATGTTTGACTTCTATCGCGGGTTTGTCGAAAGCGTAGTAATTCCCAACAAGGTGCTTTTCGGTTATCTGGTTGCCTATGGCGAGTTGCTGATCGGACTGGCCCTGGTAGTGGGGCTGTTCTCACGCTGGGCGGCGCTGGCGATGGTATTCATGGTTGTCAATTTCTGGTTTGCCAAGGGTGTCGGATTCTGGGTGCCAAGCAACCATGACAGCCTGTACATTCTCATCGCGCTTGCGCTGTTTTTCACTCGTTCCGGTGACACGCTCGGGATTGACGGGGTATTGGCGCGGCGCAGCCGCTGAGCAGCCGGCAATCGATGGGCTAGAATAGCCCGTCCTGAAGCAGGAGCAGCCAACATGAGTAAGCCCGCCGGCACGTCCGGGCGGCCAGGCATGACCCGCCTGGAAGTCGATGCCACCCGCCTGATTTCGGTATTGTTTTTTGTGCTCGTCGGCGCCGAGGTGTTCTTTGTGCTCGCTGACGCGATCATCAATGTAGAGCGCCTGACCGAACTGGGCCCGATTCGCCGGTTCTTCAATATCACTCGCGAGGACGGTGTCGCCTCATGGTTCGCCGTGACCCAGACCTGGATGCTGGGACTGACAGCGGCATTTCTCTATGTAGTTATGCGCACCGGTGACGCACAACGCTGGCGCCGGGTGGGCTGGGCAATTATTGCGATCTTCCTGCTGTACATGGCCATGGACGACGGCGCTAAATTTCACGAACGTATTGGTTCGTCGGTCAAGACCATGGTCCTGGGAGATGATGCTGACAGCGGCTCCCGTCAGGTCGGTTTCTTCCCGAGCTACACCTGGCAGCTTGTGTTCCTGCCCATTTTCGGCGCCTTTGGCCTGTTCATACTGTGGTTCTTAAATAAGGAACTCCAGGTGGCCCGAGACAAGCTGATGGTCGTTTCTGCAATCGGTCTGCTGGTGCTGGCAGTGATTGCAGATTTTTTCGAAGGCCTGGAAATGGATCACCCGCTTAATCTGCATGGCTGGATCAAACAAACCTGGGATCTGAGTACCTACCAGGTGCGACATTATTCCAAGTCAGTAGAGGAATTCATGGAAATGCTCGCCATGACCTTCCTGTGGGTGGTTTTTCTTCGGCATCTGGTCAGAGTGGCCCCGGAAATACATTTGCAATTTCGTAATCCACCGCGCTGAGTCGCGGTCGGTCAGCGTAAACATGTTCATGGGCCCTTGTATTTTTTCGCAATTAAAGGAAACAACAATATGAAAGGCCTGATCCCGAGCCTGGCGATGACGTTGCTGCTGGTCGTGACAAGTGCCGCCGCCGACGTGGTCATCCACGCTGGAACATTGATTGATGGCCAATCTGCAAAGGCGAGAGGGCCGCATACGCTGCGCGTGCGCGATGACCGGATCGTGGAAATTCAGCGCGGACTGCTCCCGGCAAAGGCTGATGATCAGTTCATTGACCTGTCCGCCTTCACAGTTATGCCCGGCCTGATGGACATGCACGTTCATCTCACCGGGGAGTACTCGCCTGACACTCGCCTTGAAGGCCTGACGCTGGACGTTGCTGACGTGACCTATCGTACGGTCAACTATGCACGGGCGACACTCGAGGCCGGCTTTACTACAGTGCGTAATCTCGGTGACCGCGACAATATTACGATCGCCCTGCGCGACGCGGTCAACAAAGACATCGTAATCGGCCCGCGGATCTTTTCGGCTGGCAAGTCACTGGGCACGACAGGCGGGCATGCTGATCCGAGCAATGGCGTAAAGCAGTCGTTGCGCGGCGATCCGGGCCCGCGGGAAGGCGTGGTTAACGGCCCGGAAGACGCCGCCAAGGCAGTGCGCCAACGTTACAAGGATGGCGCGGATCTGATAAAGATCACGGCAACCGGTGGTGTACTCAGCGTCGCTCGCAATAGCCAGAACCCGCAGTTTACAGAACAGGAAGTGGCGGCGGTGGTCGCGGTTGCGGCGGATTACGGGTTTCACGTGGCTGCCCATGCACATGGCGCAGAGGGCATGAAGCGCGCTATCCGGGCGGGCGTTCGCTCCATCGAACATGGCACTTTCATGGATCAGGAAGCCATGTCGTTGATGAAAAAGCACGGGACTTACTACGTACCGACAATTATGGCGGGCAAGTTCGTTGCCGAGAAAGCTGAACAGGACGGTTTTTTCCCGGAGCTTGTCAGGCCCAAGGCAATTGCGGTCGGACCGCAAATCCAGTCCACTTTCGCGACCGCTTATCGCAACGGCGTGAAGATTGCATTCGGCACCGACAGTGGTGTCTCGCCCCATGGGCGCAATGCCGAAGAATTTCGCTACATGGTCGAGGCCGGTATGCAACCCATGGAAGCGATTCAGTCTGCCACCCGGGTAGCGGCTGAGTTGCTCGGCGTCGAGGACGAGCTGGGAACTATTGCCGTGGGCAAGATTGCGGATATCGTGGCCGTGAAGGGTGACCCGCTGGCGGACGTCGGGCACCTCACCCAGATGGCCTTTGTCATGAAGGCAGGCAAGGTTTACGTCAGCCCCTGAGCATGTCCGAGTCCCTGCGAGCATTGTTGCGCTGGGTCGGCTCGTTCGCTATCGGGCTTGCAGTTGTCTACTTGCTGGCGCTGGCGTGCCTTTATGCGTTCGGCTGGTTCGAGGAGGAGTCGGCCGTGCCGCGACGTACGCATGTCGTGGACCTGTTAAATGAGATCGAACGAGTGCGTTTGAAAGACGAACTTGGGCTTGATGTCAGGCGCACGCGGAAAATACCACCGCCGCCGGAACCCGTGGTCCTGCCGCGACAAGTATCTGGCTTCGTGCAGTTGGAAATCGAGGTGGGTCGCGAAGGCGAAGTAGTGAACGCAAGAGTGCTTGGCGCCGTACCGGAGGGTTTCTATGAGGCCCAGGCGCTGGAAGAAGTCAGGCAGCGTAACTATGAGCCCTCCCCGATCGGTACCTATCGACAGGCCGAGGTCGTCCCATTCACGGTAACCGTCGATCCTGCCGGGCAACAGGCTGACAACTGACGCGTCATTTCTTTGCTTGTAGCGGGTGTCTGCCATGTGCAGGAGACACTTTTCAATATAGGGGTTTTTACCCATGGTGATTTAGGGGTTTTCCCCGCTATTCAAGCTGGCCCGGGACGACCATACTTAAGTCACTATGAAAATCATTCATACCAGCGCGCATTTGGGCGAAGACGCAGCCCAGGTTTCGAAAAAACAATCACCCGGCACCAGCACGACCGCACCAACGGTAACCGGAAATCCTGAAACCTTGCGGGCCATGCTGGATTGCATTTCTGCATTTCGTGAACAGAAAATGCCGCTCCAGGCGCTGGTCAACGAACTCGAGTTCCACCTTCAGTCGCTGATCATGGCGGATCAGAAGTGGCAAAGCACTTTTTTCGAGCGGTGGCGAGAGCTGGACCGCCAGCAGTCCGTTCAGCTCAAGCGCGGCCGGGACGAGATTCCGCCACCAGCCATGGAAAAAATTGATGCCGCGCTAAACGATTTGCGGCAACTTATCTTGCTGATACTTTCCAGTTCCGACACTCGCTAGGGAGACTTGTCTGCGAATTTGTTCGGCGCGGCGAGATAACGCCAGGACAGCTGCTGTAGCTGTGTCGGCGTTGCGCATCGCGAGCCTGTTTGGCACTGCAATTAAAACCCGGATGCAGGTGCTGAGGCCGCATTGATGCGGGAGACGCAGCCGGACAGGTAGGAGACCAGCGGGCAAAACTCAGGTGAAAACCTGGGCCAGGACCAGAATGGCGGCGACAAGCTCCAGCGCGTAGCTTGCAGTCGCGCTGATCAGGCGTCGTTTCGTGGAAGCTTTCTCCGTAAGTGCCCAGGCGTGCACGATTCGCGCCAGCAGAAAGGCACCGGCAAGTGCCGCGAGAAGGTCGACATTGCCGCCGTTGTATTCGTAAAGAAGAACAAGCGGAATCATTATCACGGCGTGTTCCACGGCATTGCCGTGTGCGCGGATCAGCCGGGCCAGGTCCCGGTTGCCGCCGTCGCCGATAGATATCCGGTGCTTCATGCGATAGTAAGAAACATGCAGGGCAAGGCCGGTAATCAGCAATGCCAGGCTGGCTGTGAATGCGGCGCTGACCATCATGATAAGTTCCTCCCCCGGCCCGGGTTATTATAGGCTGCCCGATTGGAATTGGGCCGACACCCGCACGGACAGGAAAACGAGCTATGACCCAGGAAAGCGGCGAACAACGTATGCTGGTCTTGATCAGCTACATTTTGCATCTGGTCGGATCAGTCACCGCTGTGCCGAGTCTGATTGCGCTGCTTATCAATTACGTCAAGCGTAATACGCGGCCACCCTTTGATAGTCATCACCGCTGGATGATCAGGACTTTCTGGTGGACAGTACTGTGGCTGGTTATCAGCGCAATATTTGTGTTCGTTATTATACTGGCGCCGGTTGGCTGGCTGGTCGGCGGGGTGGCGTGGTTGTGGTGGATATACCGGCACGTCCGGGGACTGATTGCCTTGCTCAATGACAGCCCGCTGCCATCTTGAGTACCTGCAATTGATCATTGCTAATTGCTGCATGTCACGAGAATTTATTCAGGCAACTCGCCTGAAGCGGAGAACTCCCTTTGGAACATGACCTTACTGTTGCCCTGGTGCTGCTTGTCACACTGGGGGTTGGTGCCCAATGGCTGGCCTGGCGTACGCGCCTGCCTGCAATCGTGCTGTTTGCCAGCGCCGGAATTCTGGCAGGACCAGTCGCTGCGAGCCTGGGGCTGTTCCATCTGGACCCCAGTGGCACATTTGGCCATGCGCTGCGGCCGATCGTCAGCCTGTGTGTGGCAATCATTCTTTTCGAGGGTGGCCTGAATCTGCATTTTCACGAGTTGAAGGAAGCGGCGGTTGGCGTGCGCCGGCTGGTTTACGCAGGTGCGCCTCTAGCCTGGGGGTTCGGGAGCCTGGCAGCACATTACATCGGCGATCTGAGCTGGCCGGTGTCTTTGCTTTTTGGTGCGATCATGGTGGTGACCGGGCCGACGGTGATCATGCCTCTGCTTCGTCAGGCAGCGCTCAATCGGCGCACGGCGTCTTACTTCAAGTGGGAAGGAATCATTAACGATCCCATCGGCGCGCTGCTGGCAGTCCTGGTCTTCCAGTTTTTCCTGTTCGCCCAGGCAGGTTCCGGATGGGAAGTGGTACTGGCGGGTATTGGCAAGGCACTCGCATCAGGTTTGTTGCTGGGGGTCGGTGGCGGATACCTCGCTGGCAAAGCATTTCATAAAGGCATGGTTCCCGAGTATCTGAAATCGCCGGTCATGCTTGGCCTGGTTCTGGTGGTCTACACCCTGTCCAATGCCTTGCAGCATGAGGCCGGGCTGCTTGCGGTAACCATTATGGGTATCGTGATCGGCAACATGAACCTGGCCGGTATCCAGGACATGAAACGTTTCAAGGAATACATTACCGTCATGCTGGTATCCGTCGTGTTCGTGTTGCTGACTGCCGACCTCGATATCGAAGTCATCCGCTCGATCGACTGGCACGGCGCGGCCCTGGTGGCCGCCATCTTGTTCCTGGTGCGTCCTGCCACGATCATGCTTGCGACCATCGGCTCAAAAATGCTGATGGAAGACCGCATTTTGCTTTCATGGATTGCACCACGCGGGATTGTCGCCGCGGCGACGGCAGGTGTATTCGGTCCGCGGCTGGCCGACGAAGGGTTTGCCGGCGCAGACTCGCTTTTACCGCTGGTGTTTGCCGTCATATTTGCGACCGTTCTGCTGCATGGGCTGAGTATTGGCTGGTTCGGCCGCAAGCTGGGGCTGGCGGCGAGGCAGCGAAACGGCGTATTGCTGGTGGGCGCCTCGCCCTGGACAACCGACCTTGCGCGAGCACTCAAGGAACTGGAAGTGCCCGTGCTGGTGGTGGACAGTTCCTGGCACAACCTCCGCCAGGCCAGGCTGGCAGGCCTGCCAGTTTTCTATGGTGAGATACTTTCGGACTTCGCCGACGAATCGGTGGAAACCGCACATATTGGTACCTTGTTGGCGGCAACCAGCAACGATGCTTATAACGCCCTCGTTTGTACTGCGCTGGCGCCGGAACTCGGCCGGCAAAACGTCTACCAATTGCCAATGGGTGCCGCCAACGAGGACGACCCCCGCGGCGTGGCCCGGTCTCTGCGCGGCAAGATTGCGATCAGCAATGAAGCCCTTTACGAGCGGCTTTGGCGCAGTCAGGCGCGCGGCTGGGTATTTTACAAGACACGTCTTACCGACAGCTATTCGTATAGCGATTTTCTCGGTGATGTGGCGGCTGATGCGCAGCAGATCCTGGTGCTGAACGGCGACGGGGCGGTGCGTTTCATATCTCCGCAGTCCCAGCTCGAACCTGTGGCGGGCGATACGCTGGTTTATTTCGGTCCGGAACGACCAGCCGAGAAGGCTGAACAGGATACTGACGCCGACGAATCCGGTGGGGAAACTTCACCGGCACCGGCATGATCCTGAGAGCAGACCAAGGCCGAAGAACGCAGATCGACGGGCAGGCAGGCACGATCGAGTGCCTGGTAGAGGAAGTTTCCAATGGTATTGGCGAAACTTTCGGCGTTATCTGTCACCCGCATCCGCTGTATGGCGGCAGCATGGACAACAAAGTTGTGCACACGATTAGCCGCGCCCTGCACCGACTGGGCATCAGTACGGTGCGTTTTAATTTTCGCGGAGTTGGCCTCACGCAAGGCAGCCATGATGAAGGTCGCGGTGAAACGGACGATGCCGTTGCTGTGGTGGACTGGGCGCGTGAGCAGCTCGGTGGGCAGGCCTTGTGGCTGGCCGGTTTCTCTTTTGGAGCCTGGATTGCCGTGCGCACGGCAGCCCGCCGAGAATGCGCACAGCTGATAACGGTGGCGCCGCCGGTGCGCCGTTTCGCCATTACCGAGGAAACGCAGCCGCAGTGCCCATGGCTGATCGTACATGGTTCTGCCGATGAGCTGGTCGACTGCGATGCGGTAATTGAATGGGTCAATTCGCTGCAACCCGGGCCGGAACTCGTCGTATTGCCAGACGAGGATCATTTTTTTCACGGCGCGCAATCCCTGCTGCGCGATACGCTTGTGCAAAATCTTTCTCCGGGATCCGCGAATGCGGCGCCTGTTTGACAGGCTTTTGGCGGGCCGGCCGGAACAAGCGGCGGATCGGCAGGCGCAAATCAGACTTGCAACCGCGGTCCTGCTGGTTGAAATGATGCGCGCGGATTTTGACGAGCGACAGGAAGAGTCCGAGGCGGTTGAAAAATTACTGGCGCGCCATTTTGACCTTGATGCGCCGCAAAGCGAAACGCTGGCAGAAGACGCTGCCAAAGAGGCCGATAATTCGGTGTCGTTGCATGACTACACGCGCGCCTTGCATGAACAGCTGAATGAGCAGGAAAAAGCCAGGGTGGTCGAAATGCTGTGGGAGGTGGCACTGGCCGACGATTCACTGGACAAATATGAAGACTACCTGGTGCGCAAAGTAGCGGAGTTACTTTATGTGCCGCATGGCGAACTGATCAGACTCAAGCACAAAGTGCAGGCTCGACTGGAAATTTAGCCCACAAAAAAACGCCCGGCGCAGGGCCGGGCGTCTTGCAGTCGAAACATCCGTAAATCGAATCAGGCCATTTCTTTGAGGTTCTTCAGCGGCAAGACCTTGACCACGCGACGGGCTGGCTTTGCTTTGAACATCATCTCTTCACCGGTGAACGGGTTGGTGCCCATACGTGCCTTGGTGGCGGGCTTCTTATTCACCTTGATCTTCATCAGGCCGGGAATCGTAAATACACCAGGGCCGCGACGGCCGATGTTCTTCTTGATCAAACCGCCGAGCGAATCAAATACAGCCGATACATCCTTACGGGTGAGGCCCGTGTCGTCAGCGATGTGGCTCAGAATCTGACTCTTGGTAGGCGGCTTGGCGGCGGCCTTTTTTGATGCTGCCATTTAAATTCTCCTTGGATTTCAGGCTTTGGAAAGTGGGCTTAACCCTGCAAATTTCGGGCGCAAAATAGCACAACCAATTTGGCAATGTAAGCCCGAAACAGCAAAAAAACAGGGTTTTTGCCGGATTTATCAGCTCAACTCGTAAAGAACTGTTTCTGGAAACGAACCTTGTAACTCGAGGTTTCTCCTTCGGGCGCAACTGATATGTCGAATATCAGAGTCTCACCATCCGCGACCGCTAACTCGCCAATGTAATAAATGGCCGCGCTGGCGCCTTCGCCCTCGACAATTTCTCGCAGCTTGATGACCTTGAGCTGGCCGGTGAGATTGGTCGCATTGACCGACACGCTGCCTTTGACCGGCGAACCGATACCTTCTTCTTTGCGAATGATGCTCACATTAAGCATGGCCCTGCTCTTGCTGCGCACGATGCCGTAGGCCTTGGCGACCTGGGGTGCGAGGCTGTCTGTACTCAAGGCATTGAAATGGATGCGATATTTGCCGAAGTCACGGTGACTGACCTGGCTTGGCGGCTCCTCGGCGAGTTGTGGGTCCACCTGGCGGTCAGCTTCACCACAAGCGGTCAGCAGTGCCACTGCAGCGACGCCAGCAAGCTTGCGCGCAAAATATTGTTGGTACATAACGAGCGGGCTCCTTACTTATTTCTCTCTTACTATAGTCCAGCTACGCAGGCGAGCAATGATCCCGGGTCCCCCGAATTGCATCGCCCTCCCGGGCAGCGGATGACAGCGGCTTGGTCGCGAGCGGCCGGACCTTTGCGCAATCGCACGCCGGATTGCTGCACAACAAAGATTCCTGCCAACGCTTCCGCTGCCTGAGGATTGGCCATGCTGTCTGCCGGTATGGCGGTATAAGCCGGTTGCAGTCGCCTTTCAGTCTGCACCGTGATGCCGCTGGACATGGTACGCGGCTGCACGTACACACGGATACCCACCTCATTACTTCCTACTTTGAAACGAGGCGTCTCGCTCACACCAAGAAACCAGGCAGGCTGATCAGCATGCGCAGGGCCTGCAGGCCGATAAGGAGGAAAATAGGGGAAATATCCAACCCGCCAATGGCCGGGATCAGCCGCCGTACGGGGGCCATGAGGGGTTCGGTTATGGACCAGATTACAGCGGTGACCGGACTATGGATGCCGGGATTTACCCAGCTCAGAATGACCCTTATCAGAATCGCAAAAAAGAACAGGTTGATAAAGGCGACCACGGTGCGCATTGCCCCCCACAGGGCCAGGTACTGAATTGGCAAGGCAAAGGTACCGGCGTCCAGCCAGCGCAATACCAGGATTGCCGCCAGTTCGAGCAGAAAAATGGCGAGCAACGTCGCGGTATCCAGTCTGCCGATGGCGGGCAACAGCCGCCGACCGGGAATTACCAGTGGATTGGTTACCCGCACGATGAACTGGGAAAACGGGTTGTAAAAATCGGCCCGCGCCCATTGCAGAATCAGCCTCAATACATAGGCCAGTATGTACAGGTCGATAAATGTCTTGACGATGAAAATAACGGCTCGCATGCTCGTTCCGGCAGAATAAAGGGTTAAACAGCGCGGCTCGGAGTCTATTCTTTGCCGAAAGCTTCCGCCAGTTCGCCGGCCCGCTCGCAGGCGGCGGTGACAGCGGCTGCGACGATTTCAGCGAACGCCGGGGAGGCCATGACTTTCAAAGCCGCCTCGGTGGTACCGCCGGGAGATGTCACGCGATTGCGCAGCTCACCGACTGGTTCCTCGCTTTCCAGGGCCATGCGTGCGGCGCCCAATGCGGTCTGCAGCGTGAGGATGCGGGCGGTGTCTTCGCTCAGGCCGAGTTGCACGGCCTGTTTCTCGATCAGCTCCATCAGCAGGAAGAAGTATGCGGGCCCGCTGCCCGAAACCGCCGTGACCGGGTCGAGCTGTTGTTCTTTATCCAGCCAGACTGTTACTCCCACAGCCCGCAAGATTGCCTCGGCCGTCTCGCGCTGGGCCGCTGATGTCGAAGGGTTGGCAAACAATGCCGAGGCCCCACAGCCAAGCAGCGCCGGCGTATTCGGCATGACGCGGACAATTGCCGGGTTGCCGCCCGCCCAGCGGGCGATGTCCTGAACTCTGATGCCGGCAGCAATAGAAATGAGGAGGGCCCGGCTTTTCGCGACCTGCTCAGAGACATCTTTCGTCACCCGTGACATGAGCTGTGGTTTGACGGCCAGGACCAGGACGTCGGCACCGTGAGCGGCCTCGGCGTTCGAGGCGACGCATCGAATACCGAAATGGCCGGATAATTCATCGCGCCTGCTCTTGTCAGGGTCAGCGGCGGTCAAGCGCTGGCGAGGAAATTCATCAGCAATCAGGCCACCGATCAAGCTGTGCGCCATGTTGCCGCCACCGATAAAACTGATGTTTTGTTCATACATGGCTGATTCCTCCACATCCCGGGGCAAGGATACCGGCGTGCCGGCCGGCCGGCCAGAATCGAGCTCAGATCCGTGGCCCGAAAATGGCGGTTCCAACCCGCACGCAGGTCGCACCTTCGGCAATGGCGGCCTCGAGATCACCGCTCATGCCCATGGACAGGGTGTCTATCTCATACCCCTGGTCACGCAGTTTGGCAAAGCACGACCTGAGGCTGGCGAAATTTTTTCTCTGCTCACTGACATTCTCGGTATAGGGCGGCAGGCACATAAGCCCGCGCAGTTCGAGACCGGGCAATCGGACTATGGTATCTGCCAGCTCGGCGACCTGATCGGGGTCCACGCCGGCTTTGCTGGATTCTTCACCGATCCGGACCTGGATGCACACTTGCAGAGCACGCAGCCCGGACGGTCGCTGCTCGCTCAGCCGCCGGGCGATGCTGGATCGCGAAAGGGAATGCAGCCAATGGAAGTTCCGGGCCACCGTGCCCGTTTTATTTGATTGCAGGCGGCCAATAAAATGCCAGCGCGCGTCAAGGTCTGTGAGCGCCTGCATCTTTTGCAGCGCTTCCTGCGGGTAATTTTCCCCAAAATGACGTTGCCCCGCGCCAACGGCCTGGCGAATGGCCGCCGCCGGCTGCTTTTTGCTTACCGCAAGCAAGCGGATTTGCCCGGCATCCCGGCCGGCAGCGGCCGCCGCCAGCTCGATGCGCTGCCTCACAAGTTGCAGATTTTCTGTGATATTTGTCATATTCCGGGTGCCTGCCCTCAGTTATACTGTGTCCACCCGGGCCGGCGCACGCCTCGCGATGCTGCCAACCGGGGCAAACCGGCACGACCACGACCATAAAAGGAAATTCGATGGCCGTCGATATTGCACAGCTGCTAGCTTTTGGCGTCAAAAACAATGCGTCCGATCTTCACTTGTCGGCCGGCGTCCCACCCATGATTCGCGTGGATGGCGAAGTCAAGAAGATCAATATGCCGCCCCTGTCACACAAAGAAGTACACAGCATGGTGTACGACATCATGAACGACAAGCAGCGCAAGGACTTCGAGGAGTTTCTTGAAACCGACTTTTCCTTCGAGATTCCGGACCTCGCCAGATTTCGTGTCAATGCTTTTAATCAGAACCGTGGTGCCGGCGCCGTATTTCGCACGATTCCATCGAAGATCCTGACGCTTGACGAATTATCGGCGCCACCCATTTTCAAGGACATTTCCCTGCATCCTCGCGGCCTGGTGCTGGTGACGGGTCCGACCGGCTCGGGTAAATCAACCACCCTCGCGGCGATGGTAGATTTTATCAACGACCGCAAGCCGATACATATTCTCACGATTGAAGACCCCATCGAATTTGTTCACGTGAACAAGAAAGCGCTTATCAATCAGCGCGAAGTGCATCGTGACACGCTTGGTTTTAATGAGGCGCTGCGATCGGCGCTGCGCGAAGACCCGGACGTTGTGCTGGTGGGCGAGATGCGCGACCTCGAAACCATCCGCCTGGCGCTGACAGCCGCCGAGACCGGCCACCTGGTATTTGGTACGCTGCACACGAGTTCGGCAGCCAAGACCATTGACCGGGTGGTCGACGTGTTTCCGGCTGCCGAAAAGGAAATGGTTCGGTCCATGCTTTCAGAATCCCTGCGCGCGGTAATCTCCCAGACCTTGCTGCAGAAGATTGGCGGCGGACGCGTTGCGGCCCACGAAATCATGATGGGCACACCGGCGATCCGCAACTTGATTCGCGAGGGCAAGATTGCGCAGATGTACTCGGCGATTCAGACCGGCCAGGACTCAGGAATGCAGACACTTGACCAATGCTTGCAGGACCTTCTCGCGAAGCATGTCATTACCAGGGATGCGGCCAGAGAGAAAGCACAGAACAAGGACCAGTTTTAGCGGCCCGCGGGCGCAACTCCCGGAGAGCAGGAAATGGAAAGAGATCAAGCAATCAAATTTATGCAGGACCTGCTCAAGGCCATGGTGGCCAAGGACGGGTCGGATCTGTTTATCACTGCCGGTTTTCCACCGGCCATCAAGATCGACGGCCTGGTGAAACCCGCTTCGGACCGGCCGCTGTCGGCTGCTGAGAGCGGCATGATCATCCGCTCGATCATGAACGACAAGCAAAAGAAAGAATTTGACGCCACCAAGGAATGTAACTTCGCCATTGCGCCGCGTGGCATTGGCCGCTTTCGGGTAAGCGCCTTTATGCAACAAGGGCAAACAGGCGGGGTGCTCAGAACCATCACTACGGAGATTCCTGATTTTGATGCGCTGGGTCTGCCACCCGTCCTCAAGGACGTGGTGATGTCCAAGCGCGGCCTGGTCATAATCGTCGGCGGCACCGGGTCCGGTAAGTCGACGAGCCTTGCGGCGATGATCGGTCATCGCAACGCCAATTCCCGTGGTCACATTATTTCGATCGAAGATCCCATCGAGTACATTCACCCGCACAAGGGCTGCGTGATTACCCAGCGCGAAGTCGGGGTGGACACGGATAGCTGGCACGCCGCGCTGAAGAATACCTTGCGCCAGGCCCCGGACGTAATCCTGATCGGTGAGATCCGCGATCGTGAAACCATGGAGTATGGTGTGCAATTTGCCGAGACCGGACATCTTTGCCTGGCGACGCTGCACGCTAACAGTGCCAACCAGGCGCTGGATCGCATCATCAACTTTTTCCCGGAGGAAAAACGCGATCAGTTGCTCATGGATTTATCGCTGAATATCCGTGCCCTGGTATCCCAGCGCCTGATCCCGCGGGAATCCGGCAAGGGACGCATCGCCGCCATGGAAGTCATGTTGACCTCGCCACTGATTTCCGACCTGATACTGAAGGGCGAAGTGGGTCAGATCAAAGAGATCATGGCCAAATCGACGCGGCTGGGCATGCAGACTTTCGACCAGGCGCTGTTCAAGCTTTACGAGGACGGCATCATTTCTTACGAGGCAGCATTGCGCAACGCGGATTCGAAAAACGAGCTGCGCCTGCGCATCAAGCTGGAGAGCAAGCGGGATTTCGAGGCATCCGAAGGCGGCGCCCAAAGCCTGCATATTGTGGACGACAGCGAAGCCGGAACATCAATTTAGATTTTCGGGGCCGATCCTGCCCGGCGTGGTCGGGCTTTAAGTGAACAAGTGGCAAACATCTAGCTGATGAATATCAGGACATTGCTAAATCTCATGGCGGAGAAAAAGGCTTCCGACCTTTTCATGACGCCGAACGCACCGGTCAAAATCAAGATCGAAGGGCGCCTGGTCGCCGTCAACAAGACACTGCTCGAACCCGAAGTAATCAAGAGGACAGTACTCGGCCTCATGACTGAGGAGCAGGCCAAGACATTCCGGGAAGAACTCGAACTGGATTTCGCAATCGCCGAAGATGGCATCGGGCGCTTCCGTGTCAATGCGTTTTATCAGCGCGGTTCAGTGGCAATGGTGATGCGCTATATCACGAGTGAGATTCCGTCGCTGGCCGACCTGGGCATGCCGGATATCATGCGCACGCTGGTGATGCACAATCGCGGCCTGCTCCTGATGGTGGGGGCAACAGGCTCTGGCAAGTCCACCAGCCTTGCTGCCATGCTCGATTACCGCAATGAGAACACCAGCGGCCACATTTTGACTATCGAAGATCCTATCGAGTTCCTGCATTCCAACAAGAGCTGTATCGTCAATCAGCGTGAGATTGGGGTCGATACCAAGAGTTATCATGCTGCTCTGCGCAGCGCCGTGCGCGAGGCACCCAACGTGATCCTGATCGGCGAGATACGCGATCACGAGACTATGGAAGCCGCACTGGCGCTGGCCGGCACGGGCCACCTGGCGATTTCCACCCTGCATGCGAACAATGCAGCCGAAACCCTGGATCGCATCATCAATATGTTTCCCCAGGCACACCATGCCCAGATACTTATGGACTTGTCCCAGTACCTGCGCGGCATTATTTCGCAGCGGCTGGTACACGGTAAGGGCGGGCGCCGGGTCGCCGCCGTCGAGGTAATGATCAACACGCCGCACATCTCCGAGCTGATTCGTAAGGGTGATATTTCGGGTGTCAAAGAGGCAATTGAAAGCGCGAGCGAGGAGGGGATGCAGGACTTCGATACGGCTTTGTTTAACCTCTACCGCCAGGGACGTGTCGAGCTCGAAGAGGCCTTGCGCATGGCCGATTCACGCGCCAACCTCGAAACGAAGATCAGCTTCGGGATGTAGTCTCCGCGCTCCTAAGTCCTGCCAAATACCTGGCGGGCGTCGAACACCGGGCCATCTACGCACACCCGTTTCATGGCCGGCCCTGCCTCCGTATGGACCAGCACAGTGCACCCGGCACAGCCGCCGACGGCGCAGGCCATGAATTCTTCCAGCGATACCTGGCACGGAAGATCGAATTCTCTGCACAGCGCGGCCACTGCCTCGAGCATCGCGGTGGGCCCGCAGGCAAAAACCTGCACTGCACCGAGGGCGGGCGGGTCCAGGGCCTGTAGCCAGCCACGCGCCAGTTCCGTCACCAGGCCTGGGAAACAGCCGCCATAGCCCTGCTGACTGGCGAGTCTGCTGGCGATGCCCCAGGATTCCAGCAACGGCATGCAGGCGTTCACGCTGGTTTCGATTCCGCGAATGGGTTTCGATGAACGGGCATCTGCAAACGGAAAGGGGATTTCCGAGCCCATTATGACCAGCGGTTCATGCGCTGGCAGCTCGGACCTCAGGGCCTCGGCCAGGAATACCATCGGTGGAATGCCGACGCCGCCGCCGATAAGCAGGGGGCGAGGCCGATTCTTGTCCGGCCGGAAGGGATTCCCGATCGGGCCCAGTACACTCAGCCGATCGCCCGGGCGCCGGGTGGCGAGGTGCCTGAGCCCATCGCCGACAACCTTGTACAGGAACTCGATCCAGCCTGCAGCCGGGTCGGCGCGCATGATCGATAGCGGGCGGCGCATGGGAACCGCCGGGTCGCAGGTGATATGGGCGAAGCTGCCGGCACGTGCCCGGCGCGCACATTCAGGGGCATGCATACGCATGACGAATTGTCCCTGCGGGTAAGCCGTTTGGCCGATAATTTCGGCATCTTCCAGAAATATGGTGTTGCGGTGGCTGCGCTCAGGATCGTTCATGGAGCGCCCTGCTGTGTGTGGGCATCCAGCGTCTGAGCGATTGTGGCAAGCAAGGCCATGCGAACGGCCACGCCGTTTGCGACCTGTTCGCGGATCACCGAGCGCGGCCCGTCGGCCAGAGCACTGTCGATTTCGACGCCGCGGTTCATTGGTCCCGGGTGCATAACGATGGCATCGGGTGCAGCGACCGCGAGCTTGTCCTCGCTAAGTCCGAAGCGTTGAAAATATTCGCCTGTATCCGGCATGTCAGCGGCCGCCATGCGTTCGCGCTGGATGCGCAAAGCCATCACAACGTCAGCGCCTGCCAGGCCCTCCTGCAAGTCATTGGTGAGTGTCACTCCGGGCATTTCGCCGGCATCGGGCAGAAAAGACTCGGGACCCACCAGCCGCAGTTCTTCGATGCCCAGCAATAACAAGCCGCGCACCGCAGAGCGCGCGACCCGCGAATGGGCGATGTCACCCACGATTGCAACGCGCAAGCTTTCAACGCCGGGCTTGTGTCGGCGGATGGTCATCACATCGAGCAAGCCCTGGGTAGGATGCGCGAGTTCTGCCTCGCCTGCATTGATAAGGCCACAATGTTCATTCAGTTCACGAGCCAGGCGCGCCGGCAGGCCGGCAACGCCCGAGCGCACGATAAAAATAGATGCGCCCATAGCCGCCAGGGTATGCAACGTGTCGATGTCGGTTTCGCCTTTGTTACGCGATGACGTAGCGATATCCAGTGTCAGAACATCCGCGCCCAGACGCCTTGCGGCCAGTTCGAAAGAAGCACGGGTACGGGTGCTGGCTTCGAAAAACAAATTGGCAACCGTGCGACCGTGCAGATCGCGGCCTCTCGCAGGAGGCGCCCCCGGCGGTCGCGCAAACCTTTCGGCATCGTCCAGCAAGGACAATAGTTGCTGGCGCGAAAGGGCTTCAAGACTGAGCAGGTTCTTTAACTTGCCTGCCAGTTTCATTGCCATTAGCTATGGTCCTTTAAGCCTGTTGCAACGGGCTGATTGAGCCAGGTCTCCAATATCACCTTGGCAGCCAGCGGGTCGACTTCGGATTTCTTGACTCGCTTTTTCTTGCGGCCGCTCTGGCGCGCTTCGCGCAGCTCGTCCAGGGCGGCCGATGAACTGAGTTGCTCGTCCACCATTTCCACCGGCAAGCCAAATCGCTCATGCATGGCATTGGCAAAACGGCGCGATGCAGTACTCATATCCGTCTCGAGACCGTCCAGGCTGGCGGGTAAACCGACGATCAGGCGCGCCGGCTGCCACTCCTGCACCAGCGCTTCAATAGCGGGCCAGTCCGGATCGGTCTGGTGATGATCCACGCTGGCCAGCGGCTGGGCGCGCCCGGACAGGCGGCTGCCTACGGCCACACCTATGCGGCGCAAGCCAAAGTCGAAGCCCAGCAGCGTCTCGGTGAGGGCGCCGGGCGGGTCAGCATTCAATGGCTGCACCTGACCATCAGGCGTGACCGGCCGGGTAGCTCAGTTGCTCGATATCGACGCCCAGCAAGCGGGCGGCCTCGGTCCAGCGCTGCTCAAAAGGCGTTTCAAAAAGTATGTCCTCTCGGCATGGCACGGACAGCCAGGCGTTGTCGGCAATTTCCTGGTCCAGCTGCCCCGCGTCCCAGCCCGCATATCCCAGCGCCACCAGGACCTTATCGGGGCCCTCACCATCGGCCATTGATTCGAGAATATCCCTGGAAGTGGTAACTGCCAGCTGATCTGAAATAAGCAGACTGGACTCCCACTCCTTGCCACGCTTGTGTACGACAAAGCCGCGCTCGCGCTGCACGGGTCCACCCGCCATGACCGGCTGGCCTGCGACATGCTTGTTGCGGGCCTCCAGCGTCATTTGCGTGAATACTTCGGCGAGTGTGAGATCGAGTGGCCGGTTGATCACTATACCGAGGGCGCCCTCGCTGTCGTGCCGGCAGATATAGGTAACAGAATGATAGAAATTCGGATCGCCGAGGCCCGGCATCGCGATCAGGAAGTGGTTGTCGAGGTAGGTCGGGTCATTCATAGCTGCCTATTATCAGGGGCGCGGCCCGGGCCCTCAAGGCGCGGCCTTGTCAGGGGCCATCTACCGGCAGCGAAACCCGCCCGCGGGTGCCGGGAACTTCGCCACTGAGGAACTGCCATTCGTAGACAAAACGTAAAACGTCGTAGTCTTTGCGAATCTCTTCCGGGAATGGATTGAATGGTGCTGCGATGCGCAGGATGCGCAAGGCGGCCTGGTCGAGCAGCTTTTCGCGCGACGAGCGCAAGACACGGATTTCACGAATTGAGCCATCCGCATTGATGGCGACCTCGAGTACCGGGCTGCCCGACAGCCCGGCGCGGCGCACGTCATCGGGAAAATTCAGCGTGCCCACTTCCTCGATATGCGAGCGCCAGTATGTGAGATATGCGGCAAACTGGCTGGCCCTGGCATTGACGGTGATGATGTCTTCATCCGGGTTCTTGCCCTGCGCCTTGAGCGCCCGCCGTACCTCGTCCAGGGCCGCCGCGCTGTCCTCGCTGGCGAGCATCAGGCGCGCTGTGCTGAGACGTCTTGCGGGATCGCTCACCGCCCACGGCACACTCTCTACTCTGGCATCCGACGGCGAGCGGCTGACCAGCTGCTCCACCGGTGTCGCTTGCTGACCGGCGCGCTCCGTTACAAGTGCGTCGCCGTCGAGTTGCCCCTCGTTCTGCAGGCTACGATTGTTGGACGGGGCCGTTGCCGGGCGTTCGCGCTCTTGCTCGCTGCCGGCGCCGAGCTGGTTCTGCTGGGCCAGATATTCAGGGTCGTCGGGATCGACTTCTGACTCGGCGCCCTGGACCATGACAACTTCCAGGCTCTGGCTTTCTGCGGGCGGCTGCGGCGCAAGAAATGAAAAGCTCACGCCGAGGATCACGAGCCCATGCGCCAGCGTCGCCACAAATAACGTGGAAACGAGGCGGTCAGCGCTGTCGTCAGCGGGCGCGGAGTAAACGCTCATCAGAGAATTCCGGGCGATCGGTCTTGCTGATTATACCGTCGGCGGGCACCGGCAGCAGCCGTTCGCTTCATAAGCGTGATTCGATGCAATCCATAAGCTCGGCGGCGATATTGACAGAAAAAAGCTTGTCCAGTTCGCGAATACCGGTCGGGCTCGTGACATTGATTTCGGTCAGGCGGCCGCCGATTACGTCAATACCGGCGAACACGACACCAAGCCCGTCCAGTACCGGCCCGACTTCGGCGCAGATCGCCAGCTCCTGCGCAGACAGCTCGCGCCCCTCGGCGCGCCCACCTACCGCGAGGTTGCCGCGGTGATCGCCACTTGGGGGGATACGTACCAGGCCATGCGGTATCGGTTTGCCCCCGATCAGCAATATTCGGGTGTCGCCTGTTTCGCTGATCTGGGGAATGTATGCCTGCGCCGTAGCGAAGCGCTCGCCATGTCCCGTGATGGTTTCCAAGATGACGTTGGCATTGGCGTCGCCTTCGCTCACCACAAAAATCGATTTGCCACCCATGCCGTCCATGGGCTTGACAACGATCTTGCTGTGTTGCGACAGGAATTCTCGCATGACCTGCATGCTGCGGGTGATGACAGTGGCCGGACAGATTTCGGCAAACCAGGCCACATAGGCTTTCTCGTTTACGTCGCGCAATGCGCCAGGGTCGTTGACGACCTGAACGCCAGACTCCTGGGCACGCTCGAGGATGTAAGTACTGAGCACATATTCCATATCGAACGGCGGATCCTTGCGCATCAGGATGACGTCCAGCTCACTGAGCGGTTGCTCGAGGCCATCACCAAGTTCGAAAAAATCACGGGCCTGGTCGGCCACCCTTAGCGGGCGCATTCGTGCACGTGCCTCACCATCAATCAGCCACATGTCCCCGAGTTGCATATAGCTGATATCCCAGCCACGTCGCTGGGCCTCCAGCAGCATCGCAAATGTAGAATCTTTGTATGGTTTGATGGCACCGATGGGGTCCATCACCACGCCAAGTTTTACGGGGTCTCTCGCCATTTGTTTTCCGGAATCCGCAGCGGATCTCAAAGACAGGTGCCTTGCGCTAGAATAGCCCGCAAGACCCGGCTTAAACGCTAACTATACTCGATGTGAGCGATGGCCTGCGCGGGCTGCATGAGGCGGCAGCAGCGGGTCTGTGACGGGCGCCATGGCAGCATGTGGCCCGATGTGTTAAAAGTCACCGGATTGCGAAAATTTGCAGCTACCTGGCGAGCAACGCGTCCTGTCGTTTCTTGGTGTGGAAACAAACATGGTTTTCTCGGTTCACGGAGGTGTTTTGTGGCAGAGCTGAGCGAGAGGCCTGTGAACGGCCTTGATGGTCTCAAGGTCCTGGTTATTGACGACAGCAAGACAATCCGGCGTACCGCCGAGACGCTTCTCAGCAAAGAAGGCTGTGAAGTATTTACAGCGACCGATGGTTTCGACGCATTGTCGAAAATCGCTGATCATCATCCGGACATCGTTTTTGTCGACATCATGATGCCGCGTCTCGACGGTTATCAAACCTGTTCGTTGATTAAGCACAACAAAACTTTCCGGGAAACACCGGTGGTTATGCTGTCCAGCAAAGACGGACTATTCGACCGCGCCCGGGGTCGCATCGTCGGCTCTGAGCAATACCTGACCAAGCCGTTCACCAAGGAAGAGCTGCTTGGTGCCATCGAGAGGCATATTGGCGAATGATCTCTTGAAACTCAGCGGAGGGAGCCGGACATGGCCCTGGTACTGATCATCGATGATTCTCCTACCGAAGTGCACGTCATGAAAACGGCACTCGAAAAGAACGGCTTTGAGACCGCTGTGGCCGAAGACGGCACCAGCGGCATAGAGAAAGCCAAGGACCTTAAACCGGACGTCATTCTCATGGATGTAGTCATGCCCGGAGTCAACGGTTTCCAGGCCACGCGTGAACTGGCACGCAGCCCGGATACCTCCGATATCCCGGTAATTATCGTTACCACGAAGGGGCTGGAAACTGACCGCATCTGGGGCATGCGCCAGGGCGCCGTGGAATACCTCGTCAAGCCGGTAACCGAGACCAAGCTGATCGATTGCGCGCGCGCCGCATTAGAGCACTGAATCGATGAGCGCGAGCATTGAATTGCGTAGTCTGCGCGACCGGCCGTTTGAGCTGTTGAAGGAACTCGAAAGGCGCAGTCGCGGCACGCAGGGCGGGGAACAGGTCGCAACCGGCACGGGCGACTGGGTTGGCGTCGCAGTGCGTACAGGAACCGAGCTGGTACTGGTGCCCAGAGAGGAAGTGCGCGAAGTGTTGGAACATCCGGCGGCCACGCGGGTGCCCGGTGCATGTAACTGGATTCGCGGTATCACCAATGTGCGCGGTCGACTTATTCCGGTCGTCGACATGCTCGCTTTCAGCGGCAACGGCGAAACCTCACAGGGCCGTTCGAGTCGTCTCATAGTCGTCAATCATCCCGATATCCCAGCGGGGATTCTTGTCGACGAAGTCATGGGATTCAGGCGCTTTGCCGCCAGCGAGTTCGAGACTCAGCCCGCGGATACGCCCGGTGAGCTCGACGAGTACTTGCTCGGGCATTGCAGGCGCGGGCAGGAAGTATGGCCGGTATTGAGCCTCGTCCGTCTGGTGGAAAGTGCCCGGTTCGCAGACGTGGCAGCCTGAGTTCGATAGCCGGGCAACAGATTTAGCAACGCAGGAAAATTACGATGGCTGATGAAACGAACAAGGGCGGTATGATCACAGCTCTTGCAGTAGTGCAGGCGGTGCTGCTGCTTGCCGCCGCGGGTCTGGTGCTGGTGATCAGTGGATTCGACCTCGGCGCCGGCGGGCTCATCAAGCCATACATGCCGTTGCTGCTCGTGGGCCTGGGCCTGATAGTCCTGGTTGTGCTGGTCATGAAGCATCGCAGCGCCGTTGATCAGCGGCTGGCGGAGCAGTCCGATGCCGAAAAAAGCCAGCAAGCAATTTTGCGGCTGTTGGACGAACTCAGTTCTCTCGCCGATGGTGATCTGACGGTACAGGCGACGGTAACCGAAGACATCACCGGCGCTATAGCCGATTCCATCAACTATGCTATCGAGGCGCTGCGCGAACTGGTGACAACCATCGACAGTACCGCGGGGCAGGTCGAGGCAGCGGCACGCCAGACCGAAGCCACGGCCCGGCATCTTGCGAAAGCCAGCGATGATCAATCCAACCAGATTTTTGCTGCAACGGAAGCCATAACCAGCATCGCGGTCTCCATCGAAGAGGTTTCGGGAAATGCTGACCGTTCCTCCGACGTGGCGCGCCACTCAGTTGATGTGGCGCACAAGGGCGCCGACGCAGTGCGGCGCACTATCGACGGTATGAATGCGATTCGTGAAACCATCCAGGATACGTCCAAGCGCATCAAGCGGCTGGGCGAGAGCTCGCAGGAGATCGGCAATATCGTGGAACTCATCAACGACATTGCAGAGCAAACCAATATCCTGGCGCTCAATGCATCAATCCAGGCGTCGATGGCGGGCGAAGCTGGTCGCGGTTTTGCGGTGGTCGCTGATGAGGTGCAACGACTTGCGGAACGCGCCGGTAATGCGACGCGACAGATCGAAGTGCTGGTCAAAACCATTCAGAACGACACCAAGGAAGCGGTCGTGTCAATGGAGCGCAGCACGACCGATGTGGTAAGCGGCGCGATGCTGGCCGAAAACGCCGGCGCATCGCTGGACGAAATCGAGCAGGTCTCCAATCAGATCGCCATACTTGTACAGAACATTTCCGGCGCCGCCCGCCAGCAATCCACCGCGGCAACCGATGTCACTCGAACCATGGGCGTGCTGCGCGAAATATCGGCACAAACCGCCGAAGCGACCAGCGCGGCATCCAACTCCATCGGCCGACTCGCGACCCTGGCGGCCGAGTTGCGGACGTCGGTCGCGGGCTTCAGTTTGCCGGTTGGGAAAGAGGCGGCACGACCGGATACAGGTCCGGACGAGGATGCCGAACCCCAGCAGGCTCGCATAGCCTGACCAACGGCCCGCAGTGAATCAGGCACAAGCAATGCCAAGCGACATCAATCAGGTCGCGCTGGAATCCATGAATGACGTGGGCCATGAGCTGTCGCGCACGATTGAGGATGCGCGAGGCAAGCTCGAGGCGTATCTCGAGCAGAGCGACAATGCCGACGCGATTTCTGAATGTGCCGAAATCCTGCACCAGGTGAGGGGCGTTCTGAGCCTGGTTGAACTCTACGGGGCGGCCCAGCTCGCCGATGAAATGGAGCAGGTCAGTCGCTTCGTTGCCCAATCCCCTGCCGCGCCCCGCAGCGATGCCCTGGAGGTTCTGAGCCGTGCTCTGGTCCAGCTCCCCGCCTATCTGGAGCGACTGCTTGCCGGCGGTAAGGATATTCCCATAGTCCTGCTGCCACTGCTTAACGATCTGCGTACGGTGCGCGGCGCGGCGCTGCTCAACGAAAACACGCTGTTCCTGCAAAACCTCAGCCATAACGTGCCGCCGCCGGAGGTGCTGACACGAAAATCCGAGACGCGCCCGCTCAGGGAACTGTGCAAGGAGCTCAGACCCAGGTTCCAGGCGGCATTGCTCGGATGGATAACCGGCACCGCTGCGCGTGACCACATCAAGATCATGCTGGCCATCTCCATCGAGTTCGAAGAAGCGTCAAGCGAACCGTCGGTACACAGATTGTGGCGGGTGGTCGGTGCCTTGCTCGAAGCCTTGCGCGAGGGCGGTGTTGAAGCAGGCGCTGCGGTTAAGCGGTTACTGGGCCAGGTGGACCGGCAGATCAAGCGCATTATCGATGGTGGCGAGAACCAGGTCGCAGACGCGCCACCCGATGACCTTGTAAACAACATGCTTTACTACGTCGGCAGCGCCCGTGCCGGAGGACATCGCGTCAAAGATGTCAAGCGCGCGTTTGGTCTGGAAAAGCTGCTGCCGGACCCCGACGAAGTGATGCGTCAACGTGACGGCCTGGTGGGGCCCAGCCCCGACCTCATGCGCACAGTCGGGGCGGCAATCAAAGATGACCTTGGGCAGGTCAAGGATGGCCTCGACATTTTTCTGCGCACGGGCAACCGTGACCCCGACGAACTGCAGGACCACCGTAATCTGCTCAAGAAGATTGGCGATACGCTGGGCATGCTGGGGCTTGGCCACCTGCGTCGTGACGTCGAGCAGGAAAATGCCCGCATCGGGCAGTTGATGGCCGACGACGAGGGCAAGCTTGAAGCAGCGCTCATGGAAATTGCCGCAACTTTGCTGAGGCTCGAAGACCGCCTGGACAAGGAATTACTGCAATTGGTCGACCCTGCCCGTTACAGCGGCAAGGCCAGCGCTGCCAGCGAGCAGGATGTTGAATTCCGCAGTGTTACAGAGGCTGTTGTCAACGAGTGCCTGGTCAATCTTGCCAGAGTTAAAGAGGCTATCGTCGGCTTTGTGGCCCACCCTGAGGATACCAAACTGCTGGAACCCGTCGCCGCACAGATGCGCGGCATCAGGGCCGCGATGCTGTTGCTGGAGCGCGAGCGTGTCAGCGATCTGGTAGAGCGTATCGGCGATTACGTGCAGCACCACATTCGATTTTCCGGCAAGCCACCTGTCAGCCTGCAGGTGGACCGTATTGCCGATGCCATCGTCAGCCTCGAGTACTACATGGAAACGATCAGGGCGGGTCGCTCGGACCCGTGGTACATGCTCGACAATGCAGATGCGTGCATGCAGGCTCTGCGCAGAACCGGCGAGCTGCCGGCCTTCGAGCCGGGCGAAGAAGATACGGTTAGTGTTACCCAGATTTACCAGCCAGGCGCGGGCGACGACGATCACGCGCGCACCACCGATGTGGGATTTGCGCCGACTCAGATCGTGCGCCCAGAATTTGGTCGTTACGAAGTTTTCAAGCCTGGTGATCGTTCGGACCCTGAGTTTCTGGAGCTATTTATTGAGGAAGCGAAGGAAGAGAGCGACGTTGTGCGCTTGCAGTTTAATAAATTGCGGGAGCAGCCGTCCGATGAAGAAGCGTTGCAGACCATGAGACGGTCATTTCATACGCTCAAAGGAAGTGGGCGCATGGTGGGTGCGGAACGCATAGGCGAGTTTGCCTGGTCCCAGGAAAACCTGCTGAATCGAGTAATCTCCGGCATCGTCAAGCCGAGCGAAGAGGTGATCCAGACACTGGGGGCTGCAGCCAGTGCCATGCCGGAGCTTATTGAACAACTGGAAATCGGCACCGATACAGAGCACGACATCGAGCAGTTGATGAACACCGCATGGTCGCTCGCCGGCGGTGTGCGTGCCGACGAGACCACGGAAATTGTCGAAGCACTTGCCGAGGACGAAACTGACGTCAGTGCGCTGCCCACACAGGGCGCTGAAGAAATCGACAGCCCGGTACCCGCCGAACAGCCAGCCGCGCCGGCAATCGAAATGGACGCCGCGTTGCTGGAAATTTTTTCCAAGGAAACCGCCAGCCACCTGGATACCCTGCGGCAATATGTTGCGGTATGCGAAGAAAAGGAAGCACCTTATTCGCTAAATGAAGACGTGCGCCGCGCGGCCCACACTTTACATGGCAGCGCTAACATGGCTTCGGTCGAGCCGGTAGTGGCTATCGCAGAGCCACTGGACCATTACATCAGCGAGTCCTTCAATTCAGGACAGCGCATCCCGCGCGCCGCGATCGGCCTGCTGGGAGATGCTGCTGCAGCGGTGGAAGCGCTGGTGGGTAGAATCAATCAGCCGGGTGAGCTGCCAGATTATTCCGAGTTGCGCACGCGCATCGCCGAACTGCATGCGAGTTCAGCCGAGCCGGAAGTGCCCACCGAGGGTCTCGAAGTCAGTGAATTCGAGGTGCACACGACGGGAGACGAAAGCGACACCATTGTCACGGAAATTGTCGAGACCCGCGACGAATCCGCAGCACCAACCACGCCGGAACCAGAGGCACCCGTGACTCACGAGCCGGCGGCCGAGGTCGAGCCTGCATTGCCGGCGGGAGTTGGCTACGACAGCGAGATTGCCGGCATTTTTGCGGACGAGGCCGCGGAGCTGCTGGACAATGCAGAAGCAGATCTCAATGACTTGCAGGCGGGACAAAATGCGGCGGCTGCATTCGACGATCTGAAACGGCAATTGCACACCCTGAAAGGCGGCGCACGAATGGCCGGCATCACAGCGATGGGAGATCTGAGTCACGAACTCGAATCTCTGCTGGAACGCGAAGGCGATGCTCAGGTGTCACCCCACTCGAACTTGTTTGAGCTCGTACAGTTGACCCTTGATCGTTTGCACAAGATGCGCGATCGCGTGTCGGATGCAGCCGCAGTCGATACTGAGACGGAACTGCTGGAGCGCATACGAAATTGGCAGGAAGAAGCGTTGCCGCCTGAAGCAGAGATAGCGCCCGTCGAAGAGCTGCCGGTCGCGGCGCTGGCGGGGGACGATGTCAGTGCACCGCCTGACGCGGACGATGTTGGCTTGTCGCAGGCCGAGCCGGTAATCGAGGAAACCGACGAGCAAGTCCTGCCGGCCCCCGTCATTGAGCCTGTGCGCGCCGGATTTGCGGCGCCCAGTTACGTGGTCGCGCCGGAGTCCCGGGGAGACCGGCCGGAGCGAGCCCGGGTGGACGCCGAGCTGTTGCAGAGTCTCCTGGATAACGCCGGCGAGATTTCCATTTACCGTTCGCGATTGGAGCAGCAGCTCAATTCCGTTGGCTTTAACCTGGCGGAGTTGTCGCAGACAGTTACCCGGCTGCGTGACCAGTTGCGCAAACTGGAAATTGAGACGGAAGCGCAGATTCTGCACAAGCACCAGCTCGAGGAAGGTGCTCCGCGCGGCGACTTTGACCCTCTGGAACTCGATCGCTATTCAAATATTCAGCAGTTATCCCGCAGTCTCGCTGAGACCACCGGCGACCTGATGAGCATCCAGGACCTCCTCGACAACCTGGTCAAAGAGTCGGACAACCTGCTCGTTCAGCAATCGCGGGTTACCTCGGAACTGCAACATGGGCTGATGCGCACGCGCATGGTGCCGTTCCAGAGCAATGCCCAGCGGCTCGGCCGGGTAGTGCGGCAGACTGCCAATGAAGCAGGCAAGCGCGCCGAGCTGCATATCGAGGGTGGCCAGGGTGAGATGGACAGGCAGATGCTTGAACGACTCATGCCTGCACTCGAACACATGCTGCGCAACGCAGTGATTCACGGCATTGAAGATGCGGACGAGCGCGCGCGTGTTGGCAAACCTGATGTTGGACAGATCACTATCCGGCTGCGCCGTGAAGGTTCCGAAACAGTGGTGGAGTTGCGTGATGACGGTCGCGGCCTGGACCTGGAACGCCTGTTGGAGCGCGCCATCGCAGCGGGTCTCGTAGATGTCGACGCCGATATCTCGGAGGCGGATGTCATGCAGCTCGTGTTCCAGCCCGGGCTGTCGACCGCCACGGAAGTGACCCAAACGGCGGGACGCGGCGTGGGCATGGACGTGGTGGCTAACGAAGTACGGCAACTGGGCGGTTCGATTCATATCGAAACGCAGGCCGGTCTGGGCGCGCAGTTCATATTGCGCCTGCCGTTCACGCTCGCAATAAGCCAGGCGCTGCTGGTGCGTACCGGTGACGAAACCTATGCGCTGCCTTTAACCACTGTTGAGGGCGTAACGCGCATTCCGCGTGCTGAACTCGAACAACGAATGTCGCATAAGACCCCGTTTCTTGAATACGGTGGCCGCGAATACCCGTTGCAGTATCTGGGCGCACTGCTCGGTAACCCGGCGGTACGCATTGTTGAAGAGCATGTGACCATTCCGGTCGTGTTGATACGTGCCGGTGAGCAATCGGCCGCACTGATTACCGATGACATGCTGGGCGGGCGTGAGATCGTTGTGAAATCGGTCGGCCCACAACTGTCGGCAATTCGCGGCATCTCGGGTGCGACGATTCTGGGTGATGGCAGCACAGTCCTGATTCTGGATCTCGGCGCGCTGATTCGCTCGGGCGCGGTAATGCGCGGCACGGAAGTGGCCGAAGAAATCGACCAACGCACTTTTGTGCTGGTGGTCGATGATTCGATTACGGTCCGACGCGTTACCCAAAGGCTGCTGGAACGTAACGGGATGCGTGTCATGACGGCCAAGGATGGTGTCGACGCCGTGACCCTGATGCAGGAGAACAAGCCCGACGTGATTCTGCTGGATATCGAGATGCCGCGCATGGATGGCTATGAAGTGGCAGCGCATGTGCGCGACGACCACCGGCTCAAGGACATACCCATCATCATGATTACGTCGCGGGTAGGGCTGAAGCATCGTGCCCGGGCAATTGAGCTGGGTGTTAACGACTATCTTGGCAAGCCCTATCAGGAAAGCCAGTTGCTCGACGCCATTGAGCCGCTGGTCGCCAGAGAAGTGCTGTGAACCCGGGCGCCGAAACGACGGAAGATCTTTACAGCCTGCTGGCACCGCTGGCGGGTGGTCGGCTGATCGTCCCGCGCACCTGCATTATCGAGATAATCGGTAGCAGCGGCATTACTCCCATCAACAATGCGCCTCCGTGGCTGTTGGGTACGGTCGACTGGAATGGTCGCAGTTTGCCGGTAATTTCATTCGAAGCCGCCTGCCATCGAGATGTGCCGGAAAGCGGGCGGCGTAGCCGCATAGCAGTTTTCAGCGCGCTGACTGATCGTCTGCGCGGTGGTTATCTCGGCATTCTGACCCAGGGCTTTCCCCAGCTGGTCCGACTCAACCCTGATGTGCTCCAGGTCGACCAACAGCCGGAGTATTCAATAGATGAACCGGTGTTGTGCCAGTTGCGCATGATGAATGAACGCCCGGTCATTCCGGACCTGGAACGTCTCGAGGAGATGACCGCGGAGTATTTCGACGACCGCGCGACAGCGAACTGACCCGCCGGCGCGGCCGACTCATCTGCTGGCTGCGAGATCTCCGAACTGCCATTGCACGATGCCCAGCAGGGCGATCACCGCAGTCTCGGCGCGAAGAATGCGCGGCCCCAGAGTAATGGCTTCGAACGATCGTGCGCACGCGGACTCAAGTTCGGCGCGGGTCAAACCACCTTCGGGACCGATCAGCAAAACGAGCTTCGCGGTTGGCGGGTCCACGAGTTGCGTTGCGCCATTGCCGTGGGGGTCTGCTACCAGGCGCCGCTCGTTCTCACCAGGCGGGGCAAGTTCATGCAGCCAGTCGTCAATGGCACGAGGCGCGTGAATGCCGGGCAGCGAATTGCGGCCACACTGCTCACAGGCGCTTGCAGCAAGCCGACGCCAGCGGGTGAGGCGACCTTCAGCTCGCTGGCCCGATAACTGAACCACCGTTCTCGAAGTCACCAGGGGAATAATTTCCGTTACCCCGAGTTCGGTGGCCTTCTGGATCGCCAGGTCCGTGCGTTCACCGCGGGCCACGGCCAGAGCCAGGGTCGTGTGCAGGGGGCTTTCCCTGTTAACGGCAAACTGATCGGTAACTTCGACCGCCACGCTGTCGCGCCGGCATTGTGTGATGCGCGCAGCATATTCGATTCCCTTGCCATCAAACAGCGTGAGTTCGTCGTCCGCTCGCATGCGCAGGACCTTGAGTACATGTATTGCTGCCTGCCCCGACAGGGTAAGCGGGCCGGGACCGGCGATCGGCGTCGCCACAAAAATCCGCACCTCACGCATGCTGCGACGATTCACTGGCGATACAAAACTGCTGGTAAAGGGCGCGAAGGTGCCGGACGGTCGGCGCAATACTGGCCAGTTCCAGGTATTCATCGGGTTGATGCGCCACCGCTATATTGCCCGGACCCATGATTACGGCTTCCATGCCGAGCGCGGCGAACAACGGCGCTTCGGTGGCGAAAGACACGCTGCCCGCAGTGCAGTCCGTGAGCGTCTCGCAACGCCGGACCAGGGTACTGCTGGACGGTGTATCCAGCGGCGGAACACCGTCAAAAAGCGCGTGGCAGCTCACGTTCAGATCACTCCCGGCCAGCACCTTGCGAACACATGTTTCGATGGCTTCGCGGGTTGCGGCCAGGTCCATGCCCGGGGTGAGCCTTACATCGATGTCCAGTTCGCAGCGCGCGCAAATGCGATTGGGATTGTCGCCGCCGGCGATACGTCCGAAATTCAAGGTTGGCACCGGCACGGCAAATCGCTCGTCACGGTAACTGGACTGCAGCTCATTGCGCAATGTGCTGAGCGCGCCGACTACTTGGTACATGCCTTCGAGCGCACTGCGCCCCAGGGAAGGGTCGCTGGAATGCCCGGAGCGCCCGGTCAGCGTGATGCGCAGCATGAATATGCCTTTGTGAGCGCGTACCGGCTGTAATCCGGTCGGTTCGCCGATAAGCACATAGCGTCCCGGCCGGGTATCCGTGGCAACGAGCTGTCGTGCGCCGGCCATGCCACTTTCCTCGTCCGCTGTGGCCAACACGACAATGGGTCGCTTCTGGTCGGCCGCCCGCGTATCCCGCAGGGCTTCCAGCAGCAGTGCAAAAAAGCTCTTCATGTCGCTGCTGCCAAGGCCATAAAGGCGCCCGCTGCTGCGCGTGGCGCAAAAGGGATCATGGCTCCAGCTTCCTTTGTCGTAGGGCACGGTATCCGTATGGCCGGCCAGTATCAGCCCGTCCTCGCCTGCGCCACGAACAGCTATGACATTGCACTTGTCGGCATGCCCCGGCACCGGCATGAGTTGCACCTGAAACTGCAAAGTCTCAAGCCAGTCCGCAAGCAATTCGCTGATGGCACGGTTGCCCATATCCAGATCCGCATTGACGCTGCTTACCGACGGCGTAGCAATGAGGGTATCGAGCATGTTATCGACAGTAGGGAGGGTCCCGGCCATCATTGAATTCTCGCGTCAGTGGCCACCCAGTGCAACAAAACGCGCAGCAACATTTGAGTGGATAGCTTAAAATAGAGTGGAACCTCGGTAGGAAAACTTCATGAACCTGATTGCGCTGGCCCTTGGCCTGGTGCTCGAGAAACTTCTCACGCGCTGGTTGCACTTGCGCCAGCCACACTGGTTTGATGGCTATTTTGACTGGTGCCTGCAGCACTTTAATCGGCTCGACGGTGTGATTGCCATCATCGGTGCAGCCGTGGTTGCACTGGTGCCGGTATTGCCTGTGCTTATCATCGCCCGGGTATTTGCAGATGTGCTGCTCGGCGTACCGTACCTGTTGTTCGCGACATTGGTGCTGCTTTTTTCGCTCGGACCCCGGGATCTCGGTGACGATGTGGAAGAGTTTGCAGTGGCCCAGGATGCCGGGGACGCCAGCGGAGCCGAGACAGCGCTGCGCGAACTTCTGGAACGGCCGGTACCGCAACCGCACCCGGAAAGAATTCACGCCTTGCGGCAGGCCATCTTCGTGCAAGCCAACAACCGCTTATTCGGGGTAATTTTCTGGTTCTTGCTGCTCGGTCCGGTCGGCGCATGGTTGTTTCGGGTCACTGACCTGATGCGCAAACGAGCGGTTTACTCGCTGGCGCATCCGGATGACGGGGGCAAGCATCTGAGACCCTCCTTTGCGCGGGCAATCCTGCGTTGTCACGGTGCCCTTGCCTGGCCCAGCGCTCGCTTGCTGGCTCTGGGTTATGCGCTGGCGGGCAGTTTCGAGGACGCCGTTTCGGATTGGCGTGCCTATTATCAGGATACGGCCGAACATTTTTTCGAGGTCAACAACGATATCCTGGCGGCCGCCGGTTGCGGTGCCCAGGGCGTAACGCCTGCGGGTGAGGACCTTAGTGCGGACGGCATATGCGAACTGGAATCTGCGGCGGCTCGATCAGCAATGAGCCTGGTCGTGCGGACTCTGATCGTCTGGGTCACTTTCATTGCGCTGGCTACCTTGCTCGGCTGGAAACTCTGACGGGCAAAGTAGTGCAAAGATTGCCGCGACTGCTGGGCAGTGGCCTGGCGCTCATGCTTTTGCTTGGTTGCGGACCGCCACCGGCGCAAGAAGAGCGGGCGGGCGATGGCGCGCCGCTGCGCATCGTCAGCCTGGCCCCGCATCTGACCGAACTTGCCTTTGCCGCGGGTGCGGGCGAAAGCGTCGTGGGGACCGTCGAATTCAGTGATTATCCCGCGGCAGCGCTCGCAGTGCCGAGGGTCGGCGATGCGTTCAACGTGGATTTCGAGCGCATTGCCCAACTGGCTCCCGACGTCGTGCTGGCCTGGGAGGGTGGCACGCCCGGTACCATCCGGGAGCGCCTGGTGGAAATGGGGCTCGTTGTCCGGGTCCTGGGCACGAGCACGCTAGCAGATGTTGCGACCCGACTCGAAGAACTCGGCCGCATGGCCGGTAACGAGTCGCTGGCATATGCGCGGGCACAGGCATACCGAGAGCAGTTGCAAGCCCTGCATCGCGAAGTCGTCGATAATGAGCGTCCTGGCATCTTTTATCAGATTTCGCTCGATCCCCTGTACACGGTGGGACAACCGCATTTCATTACCGAACTGATTGAATTGTGCGGCGGGCGTAATATTTTTGCCGACCTCGACTTGCTGTCGGCGGCGGTAAGCCATGAGGCTGTGCTCGCGCGCAACCCGCGCCTGATACTGGTCAGCAAAGGTCTGCTGAGTGAGGCGCGGGCCCACTGGGAGCGTTTTGGCTCGTTTGATACCTCTGCGGCCAGCCAGGTACAGGGCGTCGACCCGGATCTTGTGACCCGCCCATCCTTGCGCCTGGCCGACGGTGCTGCGCAGATTTGCCAGAAAATGAATGCACTACGGTCGTCGAGCGAGGTATCTGAATTGCGGTAGCCGCACCCGCGGGTTGCGGGGTCAGCCGGCGTTGCGACCGCGTTTCCACTGCACCTCGTGGCCGTGCTCCTCGCGCGCGAGCACGCGGGCAATTACGAACAACAGATCAGAAAGGCGGTTGAGATAGATCATTCCATCGTGATTGATTTCTTCCTGGGCGGCCAGCGACCATAGCCTGCGTTCCGCGCGCCTGCATATGGCGCGGGCAAGATGGCAATGCGCCGCGCCGGGGCCGCCGCCGGGCAGTATGAATTCCCGCAATGCCGGCAGCTTGTCGTTGAGCGCGTCCAGTAAACCCTCGAGCCGCGTGACGAATGCGGCGTCGATTGCCTTGTGACCGGGCAGGCACAGTTCACCGCCAAGGTCGAAAAGATCATGCTGAACCTCCACCAGGCCGTCACGAATATTGCCGGGTAATTCGCAGGTCAACAGGACACCGATCGCACTGTTGAGTTCATCAACACTGCCATAGGCTTCCACCCGCGGGTGGCTTTTGGGTACTCGCTCGCCGTTGCCCAGGCCGGTGGTGCCGTCATCACCGGTGCGCGTATAAATCTTACTTAGCCGCTTGCCCATCAGAGATCCTCCGACGACCCGCAGTCTGCCACACAGCCCGTCCTGCGGATACTCAGCGGCCTGAGTAACTGAGGCCGACATACAGGCTCCTGCCGGCGTTGCGGAAACCCGCGGCAGTCTCGTAGTCGCTGTCCAGCAGGTTTTCGAGTTTCAGGCGCAGCGCCAACTGACTGGCCAGATCGACACGTGCAGTAAGATTGGCGAGCAAGTAGCCGGCATTTATCGTGTCACTGAATGGCGAGTCACGGCGCTCTGCGCTGGCCAGAAGATCGATACCAAGTTCGCCCCATCCCAGCGCCCGTACCAGTGAAGTGCTCAGGCTGCGGCGCGCCCGGCGCGCGAGCAGGCTGCCGTTGGCTGCGTTTTCGGGTTTCTGAAATATCGTCGCAATACGCCAGTGCCAGTTATCCGTGACCAGCTCGTAGCTGGCGTCCAGGCCGCGAATCCGCGCCCGTCCCACATTGATATTGCCGCCATCAAATGTCTCCGGATCGAATACGAATTCCACAAGGTCGTCGATGTCATTCTGGAACAGGCTTATGCTCAGCCGGGCGTTGCCCAGATCGCGCCGCAGCCCGAGCTCGGCATTGCGCGCTCGCTCCGGGCGCAAGTTGGGGTTGCCGCCAAAGCCAAATCTGTCGGTGCCGTCGGGAGCGCGATAAGCTGTCCCCAGGCCGGCGGTCAGGCGCGCAGAGCCGGAGAGCTTCAGGCTGTACTCGGCGTTCCAGGTTTGTGCCGAGCTGAACGCATCGTGTTCGGTGTGCCGGGCGGCCAGCAGCAACCCATGCCGGCCAAGGTCAAGGTAATCGCTCACGTAGATTTCCGTGACCCTGCTCGAGTCGGCAAAGAATGCCCCGAATGAAAGCGACTCAGTGTCTTCTTCGCTTACCGTGAGGCCTGCCAGCAAGGTGTGGCGTTTGCTACTGGTCAGGGTGTTTTGCCAATCGACGGTAGTACGCCTGGTAATGACGTAGTCGCTGCCATCAAGCTGGAAAATCTCGTCCTTACTTTGACTCAGGCCCAGCGTTGTGTGCCAGTCTTGCCGCGGCGTGAACGAAACATCGGTGGCAATAATGCTGTTGACGAAGTCCTGTTCCAGCGGCGCGAGAAAGAAATCCAGATACTCGGTGTTGCCGCGCGCTTCCCAGTAGCGCGCTGTTACCATTGCCTGGCCCAGTCGGGTATCGGCTTTCAGGTTAACGGTGGTGTTGTCATGGGCGCGATCGATCGTTGCATCACTGCGCGTTGGGAAGCCAGCGCTATCCAGATTGGAAAAACCGACCGCAAGACCGCCGCGCTCACCGCGGACCCGTGTTTCGAACCCGGCGCTGCGCGTGTCATAACGGCCCGCACCCACGCTCAATGACCAGTCGAAACCGTGGTCGGCAGCGCGGGTAATGATATTGACCACACCGCCAATGGCTTCCGATCCCCACAAGGCCGAGCGTGGCCCTTTTACCACTTCGATGCGCTCGATGATGTCCGGACGCAGATTGTGGATTGCGGCGCCGCCGAGCGTACCCGGGTTCATCTCGACACCGTCCACCAGGACCAGGGTGTGATTGCTTTCGGTGCCGCGCAGGAACAGGCTGGTATTCTGCCCCGGGCCACCATTGCGACCGAGTTCAATCCCGGCATGAAAACGTAATAGTTCCGCCAGGTCGCTGGCCTGGCTGCGCTCGATATCCGCGCGGCTTATCACCAGCACCGGCAGCGTAGCGTCGGCCAGGGCAATGGGCGTTCGCGTAGCCGTAGTTATCACCGGGCTGAGCTCTGCCGGCGGCTCCTGGGCAACAAGCGGGGCCGTCGCCATGGCAATAAGCAGGGCGGCCAGGGGCCGCAGAAATTTCGATTGCACCGCAAATCCTCGCTTGGGCGCACCCACACATTGGCGCCGAAAGGGTGTGTTCTACATGCGAGGGGAAAGATGGGGGCGTGCGCTGCCCGACACCCGCCCGCCGCGAAGTCGAAACCTGTGCCTGAGGCCGGTCTCCGGGCTTGCGAGGGCCTAACGCCTGGTCAGACATCACCTTCCCGCATTGCTGCAGTGGTTGCCGGCCCTTCTGGGCCTGCTGATGCCGCCTTGCTCGCTTACCGTTGCGGGGGCAGCGTCGGACTTGTCCCGGCAAGGACGCACCGACTTCCCGACGTACCGGCTACGTGCCGGTAACACCTCAAGCGCCGCCTACCTTATTGGCTGGCACGAGCTGCTGTCAACACGCGCAGTTGGCGCGGCATCAGGCAGCATACGAGGTAGAATGTCGGGCCTGTTAACGGAGCTATCGCCTGGTGGACTACAGCGCACATCTCGAAGTCGCTCGCGAAGCAGCCAGGCTGGCGTCCGCCGGCATAAGGCAGCATTACGATGCCTACGTCGCCGACCCCGCAGCCGCGGCGATCGGTCTGGAGCTGAAGACCGATAACACGCCAGTCACGCGAGCCGACAAGGAAGCCGAGGATCTGATCAGGCGCGTAATCGGCGAGGCCTTCCCGAGCCACGATTTTTTTGGCGAGGAAACGGGGCGCAGTGGTGAGGCGAGTGAATTCTTGTGGTTGGTCGATCCGCTTGATGGCACCCGCGGTTTTGTCCGCCAGTATCCTTTCTTTTCGACCCAGGTGGCCCTCATGCACGGGGGCGAAATCGTATTAGGGGTCTCCAGCGCGCCGGTTTTTGAGGAGACAGCCTGGGCGCTGCGCGGCCAGGGTGCATGGTTGAACGACAAGCGTGTCAAAGTCAGCCAAATCACAACCTTTGAAGAGGCAACGCTGTCCACGGGCAATCTCAGAAGCATGGCAAGTGCCGGGCCCTGGGGCGGCCTGGGCACGATCATTTCACAAGTCGCGCGCAATCGCGGCTACGGTGACTTTTATCATTACCATCTGCTGGCAGCAGGCAAAATTGACCTGGTGATCGAATCTGATGTGAACATCCTGGATATTGCTGCCTTGTCATTGATCGTGACCGAAGCCGGCGGTGTGTTTACTGATCTGCATGGCGCGGCGCCGACCCTGGCGACAAGCTCGGTTCTGGCAGGGACGCCAGCGCTATGGCGTGCCGCCAGGGGATGCCTGTGAAATTGCCCATATACAGGGTCAGTGCTTTTACCCGCGACGTATTTGCCGGCAATCCTGCGGCCGTGTGTCCGCTGGAACAATGGCTGGACGACGAATTGTTGCAGGCGATTGCTACCGAGAACAACCTGTCTGAAACGGCATTTATCGTGCCGGGTGACAATGGCTGGCGATTGCGTTGGTTCACGCCGGCGACGGAAGTGGATTTGTGCGGTCATGCCACCCTGGCAAGTGCCTGGGTCGTGACACGCTATCTGGATCCGAGTGCGCGGCAGGTCCAGTTTCTGACGCACAGCGGCCCGCTCGCTGTCCGCGTGGACGGGGATCTGCTGCGCATGGATTTTCCTGCCCAACCCGCAGTGCCCCTCGAATCACCGCCTGCGGCGTTACAAGAGGGGCTCGGTTGCACGCCACGCTTTACGGGTGTTGCCGAGTACTACCTGGCAGTACTGGACAACGCCTCCGAAGTGCGCGCCTTGCAGCCAGACTTTGCCGTACTTGCAAAGCTGGATCGTATCGGCGTGATTGTTACTGCGCCGGGCTGGGACGTAGATTTCGTGTCCCGCTTCTTCGCGCCAGCTGCCGGCGTGCCGGAAGATCCCGTCACGGGCTCGGCCCATTGCACATTGATCCCTTACTGGTCAGGGCGGCTCGGCAAGACCTCGCTGGTGGCCCGCCAGATTTCAGCACGCGCCGGGGATCTGCTTTGCCAGGACCGCGGCGAGCGTGTGGAAATCGCCGGCCACGCGGTGCTTTATTTTGAGGGTGAAGTATCCGTACCGGGGTAAAGGCGCAGTTGTGAAATAGACATCCCGGGCCGGCCTTGGGGCCGTTCTTCGAAGCCGAACTTGCGGTAGAAGCCTGCTGCCCCCTCGGCCGCCATCAGTCCGATAAATGCGCCCTCGCCAGCATGCGCCGCGAGCCATTTGAGCAAGGCGCGCATGAGAACGGTCCCGATACCCATCCCGCGATAATCCGAATCGACGATCATGTCCTGGACGTAAAAATACAGCCCGCCATCTCCGATAATGCGTGCGCAGGCGATGACCTTGTTGTCGTGTACGGCGCACAGGCTATATAGCGACGCTGCGAGCGCTCCTTTCACTTCATTCGCTGCCACCGGAGCCCAGCCGACTTGCTCTCGAAGATGCAGATACTGATCGACGGTCGGACAGGTTTCGACCAGCGTTACGGGTTGATCGGGCAATGCTTGGTGCTGGCGCATGGGAAGTCTCAGGCGGCGTAGTAATAATGTTGTCCGTTGGCTTCGACGGACGCGAACGGAGTCGTGTAAAGGCGAGAGAGGTTGTCGGCGTTGATCACTTCGTGTGCGGGACCCGCCAGCCAGGTGCCATCGCCGAACAGCAAGACGGCGCGCTGGCAGAAAACTCGGGCGAGATTGACGTCATGCAGGCTGACCATAACCGCATGGCCAGCCCTGGCCTTGTCCGCCAGCAAGCGCATAATCATGAGCTGATAACGGGGATCCAGATTGTTGACGGGCTCATCGAGCAGGTAAACATCCGGATCCTGGGCCAGCAGCGTCGCGATGGAGAGGCGCCGCCGTTCACCCCCCGACAGGGTGGTGACATCACGCTCCTCGAATCCCTCGAGTCCCACCGCGGCCAAAGCTTGCCTGGCAAGTGCCTGGTCGTCGCGGCTCTCCCACTGCAAGAGGCCAAGATGCGGATGCCGGCCGATCAATACCGCGGACAAAACTGTCGACGGGAAGGGGTATTCATAATTTTGCATCAGAAGGCCGAGGCGCCGGGCCAGTTGCTTTCGCCCCAATTCCGGCAGCGGCTTGTCATTCAGTGCGAGCGTGCCTCTACCCTTGACGTGCAGACCGGCAAGCGTGTGGAGGGTAGTGGTTTTGCCGGCGCCGTTGCGGCCCAGCAAAGCGGTACAGCTGCCCCCAGCAAGGCGCAGCGCAAGCGCCTGTACCAGGGTACGGCCAGCAATCGTCACATCGAGATCGCTGCATGCCAGGGCATATGAAGACGGACCTGAAATCATCCATGCAGTCTAACAAATCATGCCATGTCACTTGCGCCAGGCGATCTCCTTTGCGGTCCGGGTGCCAACGAGTGTCGCCCGCAGGGCCGGCGGAATTGCGGCTTCAGTCGATGAAAGTGGCACGCGACCGCCCATTATTTCCGCAAAACGCTGTGGATAGAGCGGTTTCCTGTCCGGCTCAGCGAAGCCCTCCGGGTACAAGGGCTGGTTGCTTACCGGGTCGTATTTATCCGTGGCACCCAGGGTGTGCATGAGTTCGTGGGTGATCACCACGTTATTCACCGATTGCTGTCGTCGGCTTGCGAATACATGGGTGACACCAACCAATAGCTCGCGTAAACCCAGCGAATGTGGCAGCTCCGCTCGATGCTCTGGATCGTGGTAGACCAGGAACATGCGAATACGAGTATCGGGTCGCGGGTCATTGCGGGTTACGCGCCAGGTCCAGTAACGCAGTCGCAGACTCCACCATGCGGTACTCAAAACTCCACGCGCGGCCGGCGGCGGAGGCGGCAGGCGGTCTATCTGCTGGCGCAATTGCAGGTCAACGAGCGGCGTCTGATCGATGCCATGCCGTTTTGCCTGGGCGACAAGGTAATGCTCGATTTCTTCGAATACGCGCTCTTCAAGCCTGCCGACATACTTTGACGTCACCAGGGAGTGATCGCCGACGATGGGGTAGACCGCAACACGTTCGAGCTGGGTCCAGTCATGCGTCCGCAACCTGGCGAGCAAAACGTCGACAGCGACCGCTGCCAGGATCAACAGCAGGATCGCGATGCGCAATTGTTTCAGGAATACGCCTTCTGCCATCAGTCGGAATGCTCGGCGATGGCGGTACCGCCCGTACGACGCGGATCTGCGGCAGATTCGAGACGCCCGTCCGGGTGCATCAGGGCGGCACCGACGCCCCCGAAATACATTGATATTCCGGGGAACACTCGCACGGGCAGCTTGATTTCTTCGGTGGGCAAGCCCGGCTCGCAAGCAACCCGCCATCCATCCTTGCCGGCTTCGACATGCAGCCGCGGGGCTTCGATTGCCGCATTCAACGACGTTTTGCGATCGATGAAGTTGACCAATGTCTGCAGGATCGCGCTGGTAATGCGATCGGCCCCCGGTGATCCGATTGCCAGCGCGGCGCCATCGCGGCTGCGGGCCACGCATGGCGCCATATTGGACGGCAGACGCCGACCGGCCGGTTCGGCATCGAGTCCGCGACTGTTGAGTTCGAGTTCGCCCAGGCAGTTGTTGAGCCAGATGCCGGTGCCGGGCGGCATGACGCCGGAGCCATAGCCCGCCGACATTGTGATCGCGCAGCTCAGCCCCGTCTGGTCAACAGCCGAGACATGAATGGTGGACGGCGCGGTCATGCCGTCGAGGCGACCTGCCCGGGCCAGAGCCAGCAGCTGCCTGATGGCGGGCTCGCAATCGTGGTCTCCGGACAGGTGCGTGCGTCGAAACCCCAGCACGGCATGTTGCACCTGGGCGAGTCTTGCGACTTGCGTTGACGTCCACGGTTCCTGAGCCTCATCTTTCATGAGCATCAACATGGCTGTCAGGGTGGCACCGCCGACTGCGGGCGCAGGATTAGTGGCAATTTCCCATTGCTTTTTCCTGACACGCAGACACTTTCGCGTGATCGGCTCGTATTTTTCCAGGTCGGCCAGGGTCAGTGCGCCACCATGAGAGCCAATGTCCGTTGCGATGGCACGAGCGAGCTCGCCCTTGTAAAAGACGGCGACGCCCTGGTCCGCAATTTGGTGCAAAGATTCCGCGAGGCAGCTTATGCGGACGGGGTCTCCGGGCTCGAGTACCTGCCCGTTCTCATCATGCAGCGCGTTGTAGCTCTGTGAATTCCAGCCAAATACCAGCTGGTGGGAAAAACGCAGGTAATTGTAAGCCGCCTGCGAAAGTGGAAAGCCATCGCGCGCCCAGCTTATGGCGGGGCCAAATAATTCGCGCCAGGGCAGGCGACCATAGTGCCGCGAAGCGACATCGCAGCCGGCCAGAGCGCCAGGCGTTGCGACAGAACCGTGGCCCACGATGGTAGTGACGCCACCTCCGTATTCCATGTAAATTTCCCGGCCGCTGTTACCGGCGCTGCCAGCAGGACGCCCCAACCCCGGCACTGCGACATTGGCATCAATAGTGACCGGCTCGCCGTCGGGTGGCCAGATACTGAGGTATGCGCCGGCACCCAGTGCGCATACCCCGGGCTCGGTGACGGCGCTGACCAAGGCTGCCGCCAGTGCCGCATCGACGGCATTGCCGCCCGCGCGGGCAATTTCCGCCCCGGCGTCTGCCGAGATTTGCGAACTGGAAGCAAGGGCTACCTTGCTCATCTGCTTTGCATTTGACCTGCCACGGTGCCCGCAAGGTTCACCGCCCCGGCCTCATCAGTCAACCGGAGTAAGGACCACATCGCGGGTATCGGCTTTTGCCTCGCGTGCCGGCAGTGCGCCACGTATTCTTTGCATGACCTTGGCGGCGGTCGGCCGCCATGTCGTCAGCTTGCCGCCATAAATACTGATCACCCTGGGCCGGTCCTCGCCATGAGTGTCCAGTATCACCTCCCTCGAACGGTGAAATGCGTGTCCCTCTCCTGCTGGCAGGACGCGCAGACCTGCAAACGCGGCGACTGGCCCGGCCCCGAGTGCTTGCCGATAGCGTGGGAAATGATGCAGCAGGATTGCCGACAGGTAATTGCGCTCCGACTGCAAGGGCTGGACGTCGTCGAGGTCACCTGAGAAGCGCGTTTCTGTGGTGCCCACCAGGGTCTTGCCTTGCCAGGGCATGACAAACACTGCACGCCCGTCGCGCCGGCTTTCCATGTAGTAACAACCCTGCGTGACCTCGCCGTCAACAATCAGGTGTGCGCCCTGGACCAGCTCAATAGCGCGCGGTGGCAGTGCCGGCGAGACCGTTGCCAGAACATCATTAACCCAGGGTCCGCCCGCATTTACGATCACCCTGGCGCTGCAGGTTTGTTCCCTGCCATCGACGAGGTAGCGCAGTTCGGAATTCTTTTGTCCCAGCGTTGCCCCCACGAATTGGGCGCCCTCGATACATTCTGCCCCCAATTTTTCTGCGGAAGCCATAACCGCGCGGGTCAGCGCGCGATCATCGGTTTGTGCGTCATGGTAGAAAAAGACCTTTTGCAGGCCTTTTGTTCTGAGTCCGTCAAGCTCCTGCCACTCCTCGCGCCCGAGGGTGCCGAACTCGGTGCCTTTTTCGAAGCTCGCCAGGGCGGTGTAGAGGCCAAGCCCGACCCGTAACTGCCAAGGCCGACGACGGGTTGCTTTGTATACCGGAATGAGAAATCGCCGCAGCCGCACAAGTTCAGGTGCCAGCTTTAACATCAGGGTGCGTTCGTTAAGGCTTTCCCTGACCAGCGAAAACTCCATGGATTCGAGATAACGCAGCCCGCCGTGAATCAATTTGCTCGAACGACTGGAAGTGCCCTCACCAAGGCTGCTTTTCTCCAGCAGCAGCACGCTGTTACCTGCAGCCGCGGCCGCCTGGGCGACACCGGTGCCGTTTATGCCTCCGCCAATCACGACGATGTCGTATTGTCCACTCATTGTCCGGGCGCCAGCAGCGGATGCCGGATCAGGCTGCCAATGTCGAATGTCTCGATAAGATCCGCCCCGCGTTTCGCCAGATGAATCGCCAGGCCCGGATTGCCAACTTCGTAAATCGCCCAGCGCCAGGGCCCTGCCCAAAGGGGATTTGGATTCTTGCTGCTCGCCCTGGGAATGATTTCATGATCGCAAAAAAGAAAATCGGGTTTCAGCAGTTCCGCCTCTTTGCGAATGACGCCACTGAACTGGCGAATGGCCCATCCTACCCTCGGTGCACCCAGTTCGCGGGCCTGCGCAACAGCCTCCGCGACAAAACTGATTACCACACACTGGGCGATGCACGGCTGCAGCGCTTCCAGCACCCGGGCTACCACAAAGCGTGATCCGAAACGTTCAATGCTCTCCGCCTTTATTTCGGCAAATACCGAGACCTGCGGCCAGTTTTTAAGTTGCTGCACAAGATCTGCGACACTCGCAATGCCAACGCTGGAAAACTTGTGGCCGAAACGCTCCGGCTCTCCGACAGCGATTCCCTCCAGGTCCGCCAGGGACATGTCCATGACCGTGCCGGGAAGTCCGGCTGTACGCTTGAGCGTTGCGTCGTGCAGGAGTACGGGAAAACCGTCAGATGTGAGCTGGATGTCGAATTCCACCCAACGAGCGCCTGCATCCACGGCGCCCTTGATTCCCTCCAGCGTGTTTTCTGGAAAACGCGCCGCGTAACCGCGATGTGCTATCAGTTCGACTCGATTCTCGCCGGCACCGGGCTGCTTGGGCATGTGGATCAATATCCAGTGTTAAGAACAGAGAGTTGCAAACATATCAGATTCCCGATTGCCGGGTTGCCGGCGGCGTGTTTATGTCGACGACACCGGGCAGGCTGTTATCTGCAGCTGCTCAGCAGACCATCGTGCGCTACCCGCAGAATACGCGGTCCCGTGACAGGGCCGGAATTTTGCGAACTGGCGGTGGTGGCAGGCCAGGGCGGATCAGGGCAAGTACTCGAAAGTTATGTAAAATAGCGCTGCGTCGGTGCCGGTCCCGACATGAATGGGCGCGCCGCTGCCCGGCAGTAACCAGGGAGTTTCCTGAGACAAACCAAGCATGGCAAGGCATGATGCACCCAGTCCCGTGCACCTGGACGACTACCGGCCACCCGTCTACCTGGTGGATCGTGTCGATCTGCGCTTCAGCTTGTACGAACATCTGACGCGGGTCGTGGCGCGCATGTCAATGCGCCGCAACGGCCAACAAGACGGCCGAGACCTGGCACTGAATGGTCGCGATCTGGAGCTGGTTCGCATCCTCAAGAATGGACGCAGGCTCGAGGAAGGCGCTTACGAAGTCAGCACAGAGGGCCTGCTTTTTACCAACCCCGGTGAGAATTTCGAACTGGAAATCGAAACGATCATTCACCCGGAGAAAAATTCGAGCCTGGAGGGCCTTTATAAGACCGGGGGCAATTTTTGCACCCAGTGCGAGGCTGAAGGTTTTCGCAAGCTTACCTATTATCCGGATCGTCCCGACGTGCTTGCCAGGTTCAGCACCACAATCGAAGCGGATGCAACAAATTATCCGGTGCTGCTCTCGAACGGAAACCCGGTGGAATCCGGGGCTCTCGAAAACGGGCGGCATTTCGCTCGCTGGGAAGACCCGTTCCCAAAACCATCCTATCTGTTTGCCCTCGTCGCAGGCCGGCTCGCCTGTGTCGAGGACTTTTACCTTACCGCTTCGGGCCGCAAGGTGCGACTGCAGATTTATGTAGAAGAGCACAACCTCGACAAATGCGAGCATGCGATGAAGTCGCTGCAAGCCGCGATGCGCTGGGACGAACAGCGGTTCGGTCGCGAATACGATCTCGACATTTATATGATCGTCGCAGTCGATGATTTCAATATGGGGGCGATGGAGAACAAGGGCCTCAATATCTTTAATTCCAAGTTCGTCCTGGCGCGGCCGGAAACTGCGAGCGACCAGGATTTCATCGATATAGAAAGCGTTGTCGGACATGAGTACTTTCATAACTGGTCAGGCAACAGGGTCACTTGTCGGGATTGGTTTCAACTGACCCTGAAAGAAGGCCTTACCGTATTTCGTGACCAGGAGTTCACCGCTGACCTGAATAGCCGCGGACTAAAGCGTATTCAGGACGTGAATCTGTTGCGCAACCGGCAGTTTGCCGAGGACGCCGGTCCGATGGCGCATGCGATCCAGCCGCGTGCATACATGGAAATAAACAACTTCTATACGGCGACGGTGTACAACAAGGGTGCGGAAGTGATTCGCATGATTTACAGCCTGCTGGGCGAGCAGCGGTTCCGGCGCGGCATGGACCTGTATTTCGCCAGTCACGATGGCGAGGCGGCGACCACCGAGGATTTCGTGCGCGCTATGGAAGATGCTACCGGGCTGCAGCTGAAGCAGTTTCGCCGCTGGTATAGCCAGGCCGGCACACCGCGATTGTCAGTCGCGACCCACTACGAGCCTGACGCAGACTGTTACCACGTTACCCTGTGCCAGCAACGACCGGCGGTCATGGACGCTGCCGGGTGGGCACCGTTGCACATCCCGGTGCGGCTTGGCCTGATCGACGCCGAGGGTCAAGATATGCCGCTGCGTCTCGAAGGCGAGGAGCGTGCCGCCGGTTGTGAGCGTGTGCTGGAACTCAAGACTGAGAAACAGACTTTCAGGTTCGCTGGGGTAAAAACTCAGCCAGTATTGTCGGTGTTGCGGGATTTCTCAGCGCCCGTCGAGCTGGTCTACGAGCAGCCCGATGAGGAACTTGCGTTCCTGATGGCCAATGACAGCGATGCATTCAATCGCTGGGATGCAGGGCAGCGTCTTGCTCGCGCGATTATGCTGCGGCGACTGCGGGGGGCAGCCGAACAGCGCTCGGTTGCGCGCGATCTTTTTTTGGGCGCGCTGGAGACTATGCTTGCGGACAGCACACTGGATTCCGCTTTGGTCGCGGAAACTATCAGATTGCCATCCGAGAATGAACTGGCGGGCAATTTTGCCGAAATCGATGTGGATGGCATACACCGGGTGCATAGCGAGTTTGCCAGGGAGATTGCCGTTTACCTGCACGATGCATTACATGCGGCCTGTGAGCGGCATGCTGGGGTCTCGCCCGAAGACGAGGGCGCTAACGCAATGGCATCTCGCAGCCTCTACAATGCATGTCTCAATTACCTGGTATTGGCAGAAGACGAACAGGGCCGGCAAAACGCGCTGCAGCGGCTACGGCACAGCCGCAATATGACCGAACAAATCGGCGCGCTCCGGGCGCTGGTACATGCAGGCTGCGACGAAGCCAAGCTGGCCAGCGAGGAATTTGAAAAGCGCTGGATTGATGAGCCTTTGGTTATGGACAAGTGGCTGACGGTGCAGGCTACCGCGCCCTTGCCCGATACCGTGCAACAGGTTGCGCGTCTGCTGGAACATACTTGTTTCGATTTGCACAATCCGAACCGTGTGCGTTCCTTGCTGGGTGCATTTGGCGAGGCAAACCCGTATGGTTTCCATGCGCGCGACGGCAGTGGTTATCATCTGATTACTGACCAGGTGATCAGCCTGAACCGCCTGAATCCGAGCACGGCCGCACGGCTGTTATCACCACTTACCCGTTGGCGCAAATATGACAGCGGCCGGCGTGCGCTGATGCGCGCCGAGCTGCAGCGCATAGCGGGGCTAGAGGATTTGTCACGCAATCTATACGAGCTGGTAAGCCGAAGTCTGGCGGATACCGCAAGCAAGGAAATGACCTGATGGCGATAAAACGCGCTCTGGTAGTGGACGATTCAAGATCTGCGCGGCTGATTCTGCGGCGCTTGCTCGAAAAGCATGGCCTGGATGTGGAGACTGCCGAATCGGCGGAGCAGGCCCTGGAATTTCTCAAGCAGAATCGTCCTGACGCGATTTTTATGGACCATACGATGCCGGGCATGGATGGCTTGCAGGCGGTCAAGGTCATCAAGAATGAGCCGAAAACCGCGATGATCCCCGTAATGATGTATACGGCGAAGGAGGGTGAGCTGTATGTCGGGCAGGCACGTGCGCTCGGCGCGGTTGGCGTACTCCCCAAGCAGGTCGAGCCCGCGGAGTTATTCAAGGTGCTGCAACGGCTTGGTCTGGTCTCCGACAAGCGGGGCGAGCAGCATGGCGACAAGGAGTTGCCGGTTCTCAAACGCAGCGAAGACCGCCGTCGCCGCGACGGTGAACCGCCGGGCATTCAGCTCAAGGGACTGGTGGACCGCATGTTGTCGGAGCAACGGCACGAATTGCGGAGTGACATTCTGGCCAGCCACCGCGCATTCGCCCGCCAGGTTGCCCAGGAAATTCTCAGCGAGCAGCGTGCCGAGTCAGCGCGGCTGGAAGCGGCCAGTGCCGGGCAGGACGAGGAATCGGCGGCGATTGAAAAACCCGCGAACCAGGTTTCGACACTGTGGATGTGGTTCACCCTGGTCCTGCTCCTGACCAGCGCCTGGTTGCTTTGGAACGGCTATCGCTCGGCTGAGGAAATCGGACGGTTGCAGCAGGACGTCACGGGCCAGCGAGCCTTGCAGCGGGTAATGGGCGGCGGCACGAGTGCCATGAGTCAGGACCAACTCGGCAGCATGCGCGCCAAGCTCGCCACGGCGGGCGACCAGCTATACCGAATGCTCTCTGCGCTGGAGTGGGCGACCAACCAGGGCAACAGTATCGAATTCGGCGAACTCGCCCTGAACGAGCGGCGCATGAGCCTGGTACAAGGTCTGCTGGAGCGGCTGGACAGCCTCGGGTTCCAGGGCGTGCTCAGGCTCGAGACCCATCTCGGCCGGTTTTGCCTGCTGGGAGATGATAACGAAGGCTATATGCCGGCGCCTGCTGATACACCCGTCGACCAGTGCACACTGATCGGCCACCCGCTGGATGATTCCCTGTCTGTCGCCGAACGTCAGTCCCTCGAGTTCACGAATTTTCTTGACAGCTCGAAGCTGCTTGAAACCGGCAACATAGAGATCCAGATTGTGCACCATGGGCGAGCGGACTCCCGGGAGTTGTATCCCTATCCCCGCAGCGCCGCCAGCGCCGCCGAATGGAACGCGGTAGCTGTGCGCAACAATCGCCTTGAAGTTGCTCTGCTGCCCGACCCGGACTGGCCATTCCCTGCGCCGTGAACTTATTGCGCACGAGGGAGTCCCTCATCAGGGCGGATACGGATTCGCGCCAGCAACAATCAATGTCTTAGCCCGGAACATCCATGATCAGGGTCATACGAGTATTTTTCGCTTTGCTTTGCGGCGTGGCCGTCCTGGCCGCCTGTGAACGGGGCACCGATAGTGCCGATTCCGCCGCGGCCGGGACGCCGCACGGCACTATCCTTGCGATGTCCACCGCCTTGCAGTCCAACGACATGGTCACCTTCCTGCGCCACGGTCTGAGTGAGAGCGATTTCGTCGCCGCGCGCGCGGAATGGGACCAGGCCCGCGTCGGTGCCATCGATGCCGCCGATGAGGCCGAACTGAATGCAACTTTGGCGCGCATCGAAGACGACGCTACCGTCGAGCGTGTGATGGCACAAATCGAGCCCGCTCTGGAGGAGGCGCGCAAAAACCTGCCGCTCATGCTTCTGCTGGCGCAAAGCTGGTCGCATGCCACCATCGCCGCTAATGAATCGCTGAGCGAGGCGCAGAAACAATCGGCCAACGATTTACTGGCCGCGCTTGGCAAATGGGCCGGCGGCAAAGACCTTGCCGACCCGGCACTGGCGCGCAAAGCTTTGCATGCCGGCGTGGCCGGCGCGCGTCGCCTGGAACTGAACAAAGTGGACGATATCAAGGCGCTTGAGTTTGAGGAAATGGTGGGACGTGCGGGTATATTGCTCGCCGCCAGCAAAGACATGCTGGTCGTATACGGCATCAGCATCGATGAGATGCTGGCCTCAGTGAGCGCCGAGACGCTCCGCGAGCAGGGTGACACTGCGCTCGTGCGCGTGCATTTCGAACTGCTCGATACCGAACAGTACTTTGATGTCGTTATGGTTCGCTCACAGGGGCGCTGGGTGCCCGAAGGCATGACCAGCCCTCTTGATGGGCAAAAGGACGAGCAAGAAACACCGACCTGATTAGCGCTGGCATGGCGCTCAGATGCCGCGGCCCTGCCCGGGTATGCGTTAACAACTCAGAACGGCACCCAGGACTTCTCGGGCGTCATGTGCAGGTAGCCGACATTGGCGCCCTGTCGCCAACCAACGCCGAAGCGTATCGGAGCCAGCACAGTATTGCCGCTTTGGTTGTAATTGACGCTGACACCACCGACAAAATACAGGCTGCCCTCGACGCCTGGATAGCGCTGGAACAGGGTATTCGTATCAGGCAGATTGTAAACCAGCACAAAGGCCTTGGATGCGTTGCCGCCCAAGTCAAACCCAACTGAGGGTCCCTGCCAGTAGACCGGGCGCGTTTGCCCGTTTGCGAGTACCAGTGTTCCGGCGCCATAACGCAAGCCAACACCGATTGCGCCGCCCACTTCCTCGCCCTTGATGTAGGCATTGGGTTTGCCCTTATCGCGAAATGCCGCTTTGACTACCTGCGCCAGGCCTTCGGCCCCATCGCCAAAGAAATTCTCGGCTTCCTTGAGTACGGTCTCCTCACTGTGGGTGCCTTCGACCGTAATGTTGTCGTCTTCCGGTGGACTCGATGCGCAACCTGCGAGAAACAGGAACACAAACAACCCGCCAATACAGCCTTGCAGTCTCGACATGTCTTGCCTCCAGCAAAAAAAGTTGTGCCCCGTAGCGATATCCCGGCGCCCTGGTTTACCGACCGTGCCTAGTCTAGCTTAAGCCGGGGTCAGACGCGCAATCATTCGCACGCAGCGTATCGAACAAAAACCTGAGGTCATTGGTCAGCATTTCAAGTACACCGTTGCTATCCACGGACGTCGCCACCAGGCACGTCTGAGTATTCGCGGACTGACTCTGCCGCAACCGCCCGCGCGACGGCCCATCTTCTGCATCGACCCGCACCTGGCAGCGACTTTCTGCAAACAAGTTTGGGTAAGCAAGCCAGGCCACGGTAGCCGCGTCGTGCACCGGAAAGCCCTCATCGGGCAGCCCGCTGCCAATCTGCCTGTCACGCTGGGTCATGAATGCGCACAGCCGGGCAAAAAACCGGGCCGGCTGCAGTGAGTCGTGACCAAGGATAATGGCGCCGACATGGGTGCGCGTCAGTCGCAGCCTGGTGCTGGTTTCCAAGGTCACCAGGCGCGGTAACGGGTGCGCGGAAACGACGCTGGCAGCGGCAGCCGCATCGAAGTAGAAATTGAACTCGGCTGCAGGGGTCACGTTACCGCTACCGAGCGCGCCGCCCATGATAATCAGGTTGCTGGCTCGTGCCAGCGTACCTGGGGCCTCGTTTTCCGCCCTGGCCAGGTTGGTGAGCGGTGCGACGGCTAGCAAAGCGGTATTTGCAGGATCCACCGCCAGCAGTTTGGTCAGCACTTGCGAAGATTGCGGAGTGCTCGGCAGCGGGGCAGGTCCGGTGGGCAATTCCCTCGCCAGGCCACCCATACCGTCTTCGCCATGCACTTCGGCAGCATCTCGTTCCTTGCCCATCGTTGCCCCGATCGCCGTCGGTGTTTGCCCGAGACCGCACAATCTCAGCAAGCCATTCGCATTGCGCCAGGTCTTGTCGGCACCCACATTCCCGGCCGCCGTGGTTACCGCCTGCAGTTCAATGCGGCCCTGGTGAGCCAGGCTGGCCAGCCACATCAAAGCGATGGCGTCGTCGCCCCCCGGGTCGGTATCGATGATCACTTTCATCAGTCGGATTATCGCGACCCTTGGCTGAAATTGCATGCGCGGCGGCCGTCGGAAAGCACAGGCATGCTGATATGCTTGATTTTCCCGGTTGACGGCGAACGCCAGCACAGGAGGCATGAGCAATGGCGGAAATGACGGGCTTTATCGCCATCGCGCTGCACGTTTTCGTCGCGCCGCTGACGGCTGTCCACGCCCTGCTGTACAAGCGCGACCCGCGTTCGGCTCTGGGCTGGATCACGGTCTGCCTGCTGTTTCCGCTTGCCGGCCCGCTGGCTTATTTCTTATTTGGCGTTAATCGCGTGCGGACACGTGCTCGCAAACTGCATGGTCGGCCACGCGCGCGACTGGCCATACCCTATGAGCGTGGCGAATCTTCACAGGGTCAGTTGGCAAGCGCGACAGAATTGCCAGATGAATTTCGTGAGCTGGCCCGGGTTTCGGATTCCGTTGCGTCCCGCCCGGTGGTCGGCGGCAACAGGGTCACGACTCTGCATAATGGCGAGCAGGCCTATCCGCCGATGCTCGACGCCATTCGCAATGCCCGCAAGCGCATCTATCTGGTCAGCTACATTTTCGAGACCAATAAAACCGGCCAGGAATTTATAAGTGCACTGGCTGCAGCGACCCAAAGGGGCGTCGACGTAAAAGTTATCGTCGACAGCATGGGTGAGCTGTATTCCTTCCCGCGTGCCGCAACAGTGCTCAGAAAAAATGGCGTTGATGCCGTGCGATTTCTGCCGTTTCGACTGATCCCGCCATCCCTGCATCTCAACCTCAGGAATCACCGGAAAGTTCTGGCCGTCGACGGGGAGATCGCTTTCACAGGCGGCATGAACATCGGTGACAGGCACCTCCTTGAGAGCGGCGGGGAGCCGGGTATTCGCGACGTACATTTCATGCTCAGAGGGCCGATTGTCGGGCAGCTCGAGGACGTCGTTCTGGGCAGCTGGGAGTTCTGCAACCGCTGCACGATCCCGCGCCCGGATCCTGTCATGCAGGAACATGGCAATACCCGGTGTCGCACGGTGGTCGATGGGCCCGACGAGGACATGGACAAGCTCACCACCATCCTGCTTGGCGCGATATCTGCGGCCAATACCAGGATTGTAATCGTGACGCCCTATTTTCTGCCGTCTCGGGAAATGATCGGAGCCCTGCAGGCTGCCGCGTCGCGCGGTATCGACGTAAAGATAGTGTTGCCGGGAAAAAGCAACCTCGCATTCGTGCACTGGGCGACACGCAATATCCTGTGGGAGTTGCTGATGCGCGGCGTGCGCATCTACTATCAGGGAGAACCATTTGCTCACACCAAGTTGTTCCTGATCGACAGCCACTACGCACATATTGGGTCGGCGAATATTGATCCACGCAGCCTCAGACTGAACTTTGAACTGGTGGTGGAGTTATTCGACAAGGATGTGGTCAGTGATCTGGAATCTTATGTTGATGGCGAGATAATGAAGTCTCGGGAGATACTGCTTGAAGAAGTCGACGGGCGAGCCTTGCCAGTGAGGCTGCGCGATGCGTTTTTCTGGTTATTTTCACCGTACCTGTGATGGTCGGCGGATGAGCAACTTATGGCGATAGTGTTATGTCCGCAATGTGGCGCGCGCACTTCGAGTGCGGCGCCGGCCTGCCTCAGTTGTGGCTTTGCTGTCGGCAATGGCAACGCCGAAGAGACTGCGCGGCGCCTGGCACGAGCACGTCGCGCCCGCGCAAGGCGTATGTCTATGCATGCCGTGCTGGCCACCCTCATCGGCATTGGCGGCGGGCTCTGGCTGATGTTCGGTGATATGCCGAAAGCCGATGGCCGGATGCGCATGCTTGCAGCAGCGCTGTTCGTAGGTGGGCTTGGCTGGTATTTGTACTTGAGAATCCGACTTTGGCTGGATCGCCACAAATAAGCCACTCCGCGAGCCACCAGGCAGTGATGCCCATGCTGACCCGGGCTCTGGCGGTCCTGCTGTTGATGTATGCGGTCGCACTGCTATTCAAACCTATTGGGATACTCTTTGGACTGAACCTGGCGAGCGTCAACCCGCCGGGGCCAATGAGCCGGGTGGTGACGTTGGTGGCAGCGACCCATCACTACGTGTTGCCTGCGCTGTACGCTGCGGTCGCCGTGCTGTTGCTCGCCGGGATGTACTGGGTGCGCCTGTGGCTATGGGCCTTGCTGCTCATCGAGGCTTTGGCCGTGGCACTGCAGGTGTACATCATGGCTGAGAACGATATGCTCTCTGGTATTGCTATGCCGGCATGGGTGGCTGGTGCCCTGTACATGCTGGTTCCGGTGACACTCTGCGTGGCAGTCATGATAGCTGCCAGGTCACGACAGCCGATGTCTTGAGACCGCGCAGCATTGCAAGTTGCAAGCCAGGGGGGGGCGTGCAGGAAATCCTGGTCGAAAACCTGATGAGCAGAGAAGTGCCGGTGCTGCCGCAGACCGGGACGCTGGAACAGGTTGTGCGCAAAATGTCGGCGGAATCCGTTTCCAGCGTGATCTTGCTCGGCAGCGATGGCAGGCCTGCGGGCATTATCACAGAGGCTGACATTATCCGGCTGGCAACTACCGTGTTAGACGGCAAGCTGGACTGGTCAGCACCGGCAGCAGAGCATATGAGTACCACACTCAGCTGCGTGCGGCCCGAACAGTCGCTTTCGGAGGCCTTGCTGGTGGCGCGCGAGCATCGCGTGCGGCACCTGCCGGTGCTGGGAGCAGATGCACAGGTCGTCGGGATGGTCACCGTGACCGATATGGCGCGCGCCCATTTCAGCATTTACGAATCGCAGCGGGAGAACGTCGAGCGCCGGCGACGAGGCGAAGACCTGGCCACCGTGACTGCGCGGCTGAGAACCCTGTCGCTGGAAGATCCGCTGCTCCGGATCGGTAACAGGCGCGCGCTGGAACGGGACCTTGCGCATATCGAAGAGACCTCGCGCCGCTACCAGCATGATTACTCCGTGGCCCTGTTCGACGTCGACAGGTTCAAGGCCTATAACGACAATTACGGCCATCCCGCCGGCGACCGCGTACTCAAGCAAGTCGTGGCCGAATTCGCTGGCTCTTTGCGCAGCGCCGACCGGCTGTATCGCTATGGTGGCGAAGAAATCCTGCTGCTGATGCCCGAGACCGACCTGGATGGCGCCATGGTGGTGGCGGAGCGCTTGCGCGCCGCGCTCGAACAGGCGGCCATCCCGCACGCGAAAGCACGCCGCGGCGTGGTGACGGTCAGCGGCGGTGTGGCACAGGGTGGGTTCCGTCACGAACCCGAGGATTGGGAGAGCGTTGTGCAGGCCGCCGATCAGGCGCTTTATCGCGCCAAGAAATCAGGACGCAACAAGGTAACAAGAGATCGTGGTCCGGCGGCCAGATGATCGGCCAGGCAATGTCGCACCGGGACCGACCCGGACGCGGCGGCCGACGGGGCAGCGAACCTGGTCAGAGGAACTCTGATCAACCTTGGCCGCGCAATGCGGCTATGCGCTCTTCGATCGGCGGATGCGTCATGAACAGCCGGCGCCAGCCTTGCGTGCGATTGCCGGAAATCCCGAAGGCCTGCAGTTGTTCGGGCAAGGTAGCGGGGCGGTTTTGCTGTAGTTTTTGCAGCGCGCGAATCATGCCGTTGGCCCCGACCAGTTCGGCCGAGCCAGCATCGGCCCTGAATTCACGGTGGCGCGATACCCACATCACGATTATCGATGCGAGGAAACCCAGCACTACCTGCGCAAGCAACACGCTCAGAAAATAGCCGATGCCGTGGCCCCGTTCATTTTTCAGCACAACCCGGTCAACGACATGGCCAACAATGCGGGAAAGGAATATTACGAAAGTATTGACCACCCCCTGTACGAGTGCGAGCGTGACCATGTCGCCGTTGGCAACGTGCGCGATCTCGTGCCCGAGTACCGCCTCTACTTCCTGGCGGTCCATGCTGCGCAGCAGGCCGGTGCTGACGGCAACAAGGGCCGCGTTGCGGCGTGCGCCGGTCGCAAATGCGTTCATTTCAGGTGCGTCGTATATCGCAACTTCCGGCATTTCGATGCCCGAGCTGCGTGCCAGACGTTGCACGGTATTTACCAGCCAAGCTTCTGTTTCGTTAGCCGGCTGAGTTATGACATGCGCACCGGTGCTGCGTTTCGCCATCCACTTGGAAATTGCCAGTGATATGAAGGAGCCGCCGAAACCGATGACTGCAGACAGGATCAGGAGATTCTGATAATTAAGCCCGGTGCCGCTTTCATCGAGAATGCGGTCGACGCCCAGCAGGCGCAATACCACGCTGAGCACCACCAGCACGGCGATGTTGGTCATCAGAAAAAGAAATATGCGTTTCATGTTGCTTTGGTCCCCTAATCGGCCACGCAGTTCCACAACTATGGGTGCAGCTGGGAAAAAATCAAGAGCCGGACAGTCTGCACGACCGGCGCCGGAGCCCCGCAGATCGCCATTGTTCAAAGGATTCACTGGCCGCTGCCGAGCCCGCCTGGCACGAATTGTGACGCAAAAGTTAGACCCGGTGACCGGGGATATTCTATCCTTGGGGCCAGATCGCGGGAGAACGACCTATGAACCCTGAAGACGAGCAGCCAGGCGAAGCCGAGCAAGCCACTGAGGGTCCGGCTGAACTCGAAATTGGCGTCAAGACCATTAATGTGCCGGGCTACTCGGGTCCGGAGCGCCGCAAAGGTGAGCGACGAACCGGCGCGCTGGACAGGCGCGAATTATTGCGCTTCGAGCCGGACCGGGCACCGCGCCGCTCGGGTGCTGACCGGCGTGGTCCAAAGAGCATCTGGGATGGGCGCAACGAAGCATGAATTGTCCTGCTGAAAGCAGCCGGGCGCCGGTTACAAGACTTAAGTTATGAAAAAGACTTTGTTTATCACCGGTGCCAACCGGGGCATCGGTCTGGAGTTTGTACGTCAATATCTGGCAGACGGTTGGGATATCGTTGCCACTTGCCGCAAGCCGGGCGGCGCAGAGGCCCTCAACAAGCTCGCAGACGGCGCCGGCAATCGGCTGGAGATACTGGCACTGGACGTCGCGGATGAACCGGCAATTGCTGCGCTTGGTGAGCAGCTGAAAGGCAGGCCCATTGACTTGCTGCTCAACAATGCCGGTGTTTATGGTCCGCAGGGCAGGAATCTGGGACAGCTGGATGCGCAAGACTGGCTGGATGTTTTGCGAATCAACTGTATCGCACCGTTACAGGTAACGGGCGCGCTGCAGGAGAATCTCAGGGCCGGCAGCAAAGCCAGGGCGATCGGCATCAGCAGCCGCATGGGATCCATCGCCGACAACAGCTCGGGCGGATCCTATATTTATCGATCCTCAAAGGCCGCCCTCAACGCCGCGCTCAAATCGGCGGCTATTGAATTGCACGACGCCGGAGTCTGCGTGGCCATCCTGCACCCTGGCTGGGTGGCGACAGACATGGGCGGACCGAACGCCCTGATTGATGCGACCAAAAGCGTTGCCGGTATGCGCGAGGTGATCGACGGACTTACCCTTGATGACAGCGGCGGCTTCTTCAGTTACGACGGTAGCCGGATTCCCTGGTAAATCGCAGCTGCACGTCTGCGGAGCACATAGGCATGCACAATCTGAAAGACATCGTGAAGCGCGGGCGGGAAGGACCGGCGCTGATGTTTAGATCGCACACCTACGACCTGGAGTATCCGGATGATTTGCTGGCCGATATCATGGCGCTTGCCAATGCCGACATAGTTGGTCAGAGGGCACTGGTCATAGGTGTGCTGCCAGGCGAGCCGGCGCAGCGCAAAACGCCGGGGATTCCGCGCGAGGAAGCCCACGACAGCCGGGCTCTGCAGGCGCTGGCCGATGAATTCATCGAGCCATCGCTGTCGATCCAGGTGTTTACCCCGGGTTCGGGCCCCCGGGCCGTTTCCGTAATTGTTGTCGACCAGGCACATACGCCGCCTTACCTCTTGAAAAAATCCTGCGGTGCCTTGATGAAGGGCGTCGGGTTTATTCGCCGGGGCAAGGAAAATTCCATGCTCACCAGGAACGAATGCCAGGTGCTGCGCGAACGGGCTGCCGAGAGCGACGATGCCCAATCAAGCGAAGCCCCCAATGCGGACGCAACACCGATTGCCAGCGGGCATGCAATCGCGCTTAATTTTGCGGGCGGGTCGCGCACACTCAGTTTAGGAATAAATGATGACAGTGATCTGCCATCGGCCATCGCGGCGAGAAAACTCAAGGCGGCCATCGCGGCGCGCAGTGAAGTAGAGGCGATGAGTGGGCTGGACACTGGCATGGTGCGCCTGATGCATGTACGTGCCTTTGGACAGGACGAGCCATTCGCGAAAAAGAGCATTGATGAACTAAAGGATGATTTGCGGAAAGTGCACCAGACATTCGAGGTCGAGGACAAATTTCATATGTTTGAAAAAGCCGCGCACCGGCTCAATTTTGAAGTGAGCAATGCCGGCGACCGAGCATTAAAAAACGCGCATCTGGTGTTGCGCTTGCCGCGAGAGCACGGTTTTGAGGTGGCGCCGAAAATACTTGCCGCCGAGATCGATCCGCAATCACGAAAACGGGTGCTGACCGAGATAGATAACCCCGGCTACCCGGCGGTCACCCGTAGCGACAGCGTTCTCGAAGTCGCCTACCCTCTGGGCGAGATTCGCAAGCATCGTTCGATGCCGGTTTTCCGCGAGCCCTTGCGTGTGGTGGTCACGCAAGCGGCGGCTGACAAGGCCATCCCGATTTCCTACGAGCTGCAATCTGCCAGTTTGAATGAGCCCGTAACAGGGAGCCTGCTTTTGCAGCTGGCGCCCGCCGCGGGCGACTGAAGCCGAAGCCGCGACCGTGATTCCCCTGCGAGACGACAACCCTGTCTATGCGACGCCGTATGTAACTTATGCGCTTATCGGAGCCTGCGGGCTGGTGTTTCTCTACCAGCTCTCGCTGGGGCCGCAGGCCGGGCAGACGTTCATTTATGCACTCGGCGTGACGCCGGCGGTCCTGTTCGATCACGCCCGGCTGCCGTCGTCCATAGAACTGGTCCCGCCAGCCGCTACCATTTTCACATCGATGTTTCTGCATGGCGGCATCATGCACCTGCTCGGCAACCTGCTGTACTTGTGGATATTCGCGGATAATGTCGAAGACGAGTTAGGAGCGCCGCGATTCGTCGTTTTTTATCTGGCCTGCGGTGTCGCCGCGGCATTTGCCCAATCCATGATGGAGCCACAATCCGCGATCCCGATGATCGGGGCCAGCGGTGCCATTTCCGGCGTGCTTGGCGCCTACCTCATCCTTTATCCGAGAGCGCATGTGCTGGTGGCGATTCCACTGATTTTCTATCTGCACATCGCACGGTTTCCGGCCATGGCCGTGCTGGGCCTTTGGTTTGCTGTCCAGATTCTGAGTTCTATGTCGGCGCCCCCCGGTACGCCGGGCGTTGCCTTTGCCGCCCACGCGGGTGGCTTTGTGGCCGGCCTTGTGTTGATTTTTCCGTTTCGGGCAGGTCTCGCATCACGCGCCTCACGGCGCCGGCGCTGACTGCATCTTTGCCCATGGGTTTCGCGCGCGCACTTGTATGTACTGCATGCGGTCATCGCATCGCATTGAACCAACATGCCAACCTGTGCCCCCAGGACCAGCGACCGTTAATTATCGAACTGGACTTACCGGCAATACAGCGTGCGTACCCGCAGCATGCCTGGTTCCAGGCGCAGCGCCAGGACATGTGGAAGTTCACCGCGCTGCTGGCCCTGGACATCAATGATGCGGATGACGCCCGGCATATCGTGACTCTCGGTGAGGGGTCCACGCCCCTGCATGCTTATCCGGGACACCCTGTCGCACGCGCCCTTGACCTTGACCTCAAACTCAAAGACGAGGGACGGGCGGCACCGGGTTTCGGTGCCAACCCGACCCAGAGTTTTAAAGACCGCGGCATGGCCATGACGGTATCAATGGCACGCAAACTCGGGATCAGCAAGGTCGTTGTACCCACCCAGGGAAACGCCGGCGATTCACTGGCGGAATATGCCCTGGCGGGCGGCCTTGAGGCCGCAATCATCATGCCGGAGGACACCCCGATGCCCATTCTGGGCAGGGTGGCCGCCCTGGCGCGAAAGCACGCATCGATAACCCTCGAAACTTGCGCGGGCACGATTCGCGAGGCCGGCGAAATAATGCGCTCGCGATATTTGCCACGCGGCTATTTCAATGTGGCGACGTTCCAGGAGCCAGGCTGGCGCGTCGAGGGCAAAAAAACCCTGGGCCTCGAGATCGCGCAACCTGCTCCGGGGGGCAGGTGGCATCTGCCCGATGTGATCGTGTATCCCGCGGGGGGTGGCACGGGAATCCTCGGCATGTGGAAGGCCTTTGCCGAGCTCGAAGCGCTGGGGCTGGTCTCCGCCCGTCGTCCGCGGATCGTTGCGGTGCAAAGTGCGGCGACCTCGCCGCTTGTGCAGGCGTTTGCGTCGCGGTCGGACGATACAGACACCGTTGCTGCGGGTGCCACGCTGGCGACCGGTTTGAATGTGCCCGGTGGTGTCGGCCACGCTCGCGTCTTGCAAATTCTGCGCGCCAGTAGCGGTTGTGCGCTGGCGGTCAGTGAGGATGAAATTGCCGCTGAACTGTCGCGGAGCTGGCGCGAGACAGGTTGGTGGATAGGTCCCGAGGGTGCGGCCGCACTGGCTGCCCTGGCTCCACTGGCCGAACGCGGATTCTTGCGTGAGCGAGAACAGGTCGTTGTCATCAATACAGGCTCTTTCGAAAAATACCTGCCGCAACTGCGGCACCTGCTTTAACCGTTGAGGTCTGTTCGTTATTTATGATGAGTGAATTTGCCAGGGGTTTTTCCTATGCGTGGTCAGGCTTGTCCGCCCTGCCGACACCCGGTCTGCGCCGCTTCGTATTGCTGCCAGTACTCATCAGTGTCCTGGTCTTTGCTTCGATAATTTCCGCGGGCGTCATGGGTTTCGGCATTCTCATCGACTGGCTGCTCGCCTGGCTGCCCGCCTGGCTGGACTGGCTGCAGTGGGTGTTGTGGCCGGTGTTTGCCGTGGTGGCGCTGCTGGTCGCCGTGTATACATTTACAGTACTGGCAAATCTGCTTGGCGCACCCTTTAACAGCGCATTGGCCGCGCGTTACGAGCGCTTGCTCACCGGGCAACTGCCCGCCGCTGGCAATCGTGGCTTCTGGCAGGAGGTGACGACGGCCTTTGTGCACGAATTAGCAAAGCTCTGGTATCTGCTGCGCTGGCTTGTGCCCGCGGCTCTCCTGTTCCTGGTGCCGGGACTCAATCTCCTGGCGCCTTTGATCTGGCTTGGCCTGGGCGCGTGGCTGCTGGCGCTGGAATACATGGACTATCCAATGGAAAACCATGCGCTGACAACAAGCGATCAGCGTGCCGCGCTCGCCGCCCGGCGGGGCATGACCCTGGGCCTCGGCGCCGGCGTCATGCTTCTGGCCAGCCTGCCAGTCGTGAACCTGCTGGCGATGCCTGCTGGCGTGCTCGGTGCTACGCGCATGTGGTGCGAGGAATTTCGCGAAGCGCCTCAATAAAACCGTCGGCAACTTACGGGTCTTGCTGGCGGCTTCTTTTTTCGGTGAAGGTTTGCGGTGAATTGTCTCCGGAGACATGCATCTTGCCGTCGACGATAGCGCCTTGCGCGACGGCGATCATCTTGGCGGACACGTCACCCTTGATTCTCGCGGTGGCAGCAATTTCGAGTTTTTCTTCTGCCTCGGCACTGCCTTTGAGTTGGCCTGCAATCAGGATTCGCTGTGCTGCGATCTTACCGCTCCAGCTGCCGCTGTCTGACAGGCTCACGGTGCCTGCCAGTTTGCAGTCTCCCTTGATCCGACCTGCTACGATCAGGTGTCCGATTCCTTTTATGAAGCCGTCGATGACGACGCCCTCCGCGATTAGATTGGTGGCTTCGCCCGACAGCGTCCTGTCGAGAAAGCGTCTGAGGGGGTTTTTCGGCATTTGCGGTCCCTGGCTTCAGACGGCGGACGGTTCCGCCGGGGGTTTGCGATATTCCTCAACGTGATTGCCGCCTTTACCCTCGGCAATCCTGGTGGCTGTTTCCGCCGCCTGGCGGAAATCTTTGGGATCGTGGACCTTATTGGCCTGGATAGTGGCGACGCCGAGGCTGAACGTCACCCGATCGGCGGTTTGCGAAGCATCATTTGGAATTGGAATATTCCAGATAGCTTTGCGCAATCTTTCGGCAAAGCGAACCGCCACATCACCGTCAGAAGTAAAAATGACGGCGAACGAGTCATCGTTATAGCGCGCCGGCAAATCGCCTGCACGCCGAAAAATGGTTCTGACTTCTTCGGCTATCCTGTTCAGGGCCTCGTCAAATCTCTCGCGCCCGTAGGATTGCTGGAAAGCATCGGCCCAGTCGAATCGGCCAAGGATGATGGATAGCGGCTTTTCCTCTCGCAGCGCACGCTTGATTTCATGCGGTAGCACCTGGTCAAAGTGCATGCGGTTGGACAGCCCGGTCAATTCGTCGACCACCACCAACTTGCGCAGCTTTGCGGTGGCCTCGCTCAACTCTTCATTTTCGTTCTCCAGTTCCTGCAGCTGTTCACCCAGTTGCGTTTCGAATTCCTGTGCCTGTTGGGCCAGTCTGGCGATCGCGGTGTCGCGTTCCTGAGCGAGGCCGGCAATGTCGTCCGACTGCGATTGCAAGGCCTGCGCAAGAGCCCTGACCCTGTAAACCAGATAAAAAATCACGCCAGCAAGCAGCACCAGGCCTGCGCCCAGGGCGATGCCAAGTAGATTATTCGTCGCTGTTTGCGCTGCCGCCAGCCCGGGCAGTACCGCCAACACCGGTATGGATACAGCCGCGCGCGGGCCGCGCGCGCGACACCACAGAAGTCGCAGCCTTGCCGTTGACCGCCTCATTTTGATTGCACCGTCTTGCCAAGCGTGGCCTGCCATCGATCCAGCCAATTCGGCATGTCTCGTCCCGGCATTGGCCGCGCGATAAAGAACCCCTGGCCTTCGTCGCATTTAAGCTGGCAGACCAGGTCCCAGTCTGCCTGACTGGCGACGCCCTCGGCCACGACGCGCAGGTTCAGCTCGTGCCCCAGTTTGATGGACGATTCAACGATGGCGCGGGCATCGGGGTTGGTGCCGGCATCCGTTACGAAACTGCGGTCGAGCTTCAATTCGCTGAAAGGAATTTCCTTTAGCTGCTGCATGGTCGAATAACCGGTGCCATAGTCGTCGATGGAAAGGTCGAATCCCTTGATGCGCAGCCGCGTCAGAATATCCAGCGCAGCGACCTGGTCTTTGCTGAGCCAGCTTTCCGTGATTTCCAGAACAATCTGATCGCTGCTTATGCCGTGTCGCTGAGATAGCTCAATGATCTTGTCAGGCAGCTCCAGATCGGTGAGCGACCGTGTCGAAACGTTGATCGATACTTTGAGGTCGAGGCCACCTGTCAGCCAGTCGGCGCATTGCGCAAAGGCCTTCTCCATCACTGCATAGGTTACGGCGTTGATCATGCCTCCTTCTTCGGACATTTCGATGAAACGATCGGGGCTCAATAATCCAAGACCTGGATGCTGCCAGCGGACCAGCGCTTCTACCGAGCGCACAGTAAGCGCGTTGAGATCAATTTTTGGCTGGTAATACACGCGCAACTCATCGCGCTTGATGCCCTCGCGCAGGTCTTCAATTGTCGGGAAGGCCTTGAACTGCATGGTGCGCTCGACGGCCGCTTCCTCAACATCCGCAAGCATCGTCTCAAGAACGGAATCTGAAAATGGTTTGGTAAGGGTACCGATGACCCATAGCCCCTGTGCTTTTGCCAGGCGCTCGGCCGCCCCCAGCACTCGCGGGTCGAAGCGGCTGGTCAACACCACGCCGGCCGGACTCTTGCGCCCGGACAGGGCCCGGATAATTTCCACGCCATCGGGTTTTTGCAGCATCAGGTCGATAACGACGACCGAGGTATCGGAGTCATAGCGTCGTCGAAAATCGTCATAGTCCCGACAGGGATGGGCTTGGTAACCAATTCGCTTTGCAATGCGGGCGATCTGGTGAGCCATTTCGGGACTGCTGTCGATCACCAAAAGCCTTGGCGTCAGCTTGACCCTACTGCTCGTATCATTTGCCACAGGCATCTGCCTTTCGACCCGAAAATTGCCCACTCAAGTCTGCGTTAACAGGCAGGCGCTGGCAAGCGTGGGGTTCACAAGAATTGTCCGTCGTGCTGTCAGGCAATCGGGCCGCATCAGCGCCGTCGTTGCAGCGCACGGCGGACCCGAATCGGGTGCCTGGCAATTTCGCAGGCTTGCCGCCACACCTCGATCGGCGCCATTGGGGCGGGATGAGCCGGCCTGCAACGGGGAAAAAGGCGGTGGGTTGAGCTATAAATAAAAGGAGGCAAGCGACCCGGAGACGGGCGAGGGGTGCGTGACATGGGTATAGCGATTACGTTGCGCGAGTTCCTTGACAGGAAAGGTGTCGATTACGAGCTGGTTGAGCATTCTTATGCATCGAGCAGTTCGCGTGCGGCGGCGGCGGCACATCTTTGCGGTGACAAGGTCGTAAAAGGCGTTGTGCTGGCCGACGAGAAGGGTTTCCTGCTGGCAGCCGTGCCGGCCACTCATCGAGTGCAGCTGGGTCTTCTGCACCGTTGCTATCAGCGCCATCTTGGCCTGGCAACAGAAAAGGACCTCAGTGAGTTATTCGATGATTGTGAAGTCGGGGCGGTGCCGCCATTCGGCGAGCCTTATGGTCTCGATGTGCTGGTCGATATGAGCCTGTCGCGTTGTAACGACGTCTACTTCGAGGCGGGCGACCACCGCGAATTCGTGCACATGCGTGGCAAGGACTTCCGGTCACTGCTGGCCGGCGCCGACCACGGCTACTTCAGCGAGCGCGCCTGAATAGTGCGGCGGGTGCGGGTGTGCACCCGGGTGCTGATGGCGAGTCTTCAGCGCTTACCGAATGGTGAGCGTCGCGGTGTGTCTTGCGCTTTGCTCACGCGCAGGGGGCGCCCATCCATGGGGCTGCCATTGACTGCCGCTATGGCGGCATCCGCTGCGTCATCCGCGATTTCAACGAAGCCAAAGCCCCGTGGACGACCTGTCTCCCTGTCGCTGATCAGCTTGACGCTCGAGACTTCGCCAAATTCGACGAATACCGCCCTTACGTCTTCTTCGGTTGCCGAAAAAGGCAGGTTACCGACATACAGGGAAGTCATGGTTTGTTTCGCGTGCGCGTCCGGGGGTTTTATTTCTGCCGCCAGTTGCCGCCGTCGTCCTGGTAGAACCAGCCGCTTCTTGCCTTGGCTACCCAGCGCCGCGCAAAAGTCGCGCGGATCTCGTCTTCCCATTCGGGATGACCGTTGGCGACCGCTATTTCCCGGTACAAGGCGTCGCGGTCGCGGTTTTCATCCGCAACGAGCTGCCTGACCGTGTTGCGATCACGCAAAGCCACGGCATTGAGATCGCGCACGGCCACCATGGCGTCAGAGGTGAAACCCACAGCGCCGTTGTCATAAAACGGTTCCAGACTGGCATTGCGCGCTTTCATGGAAGCCTGGATACGACGTACGCCCGGTGAGGAAATGTCAATGTCGGCTTGCTGTGCATGTGCCGGCGGTACCAAAAGGTCGAGCAAACCTTTGCCTGCCGCGTAGGCAAAGCCCGTGACAGACTGGCGTAGTGCGGCCGTGTCGCCACTCTGTGAGCGCTTGGCCTGGGGCTCAGCTCCCAGCACGTCAGTGATGATTTTGTCCGCGGCCTGCTCGGCGGCTGCGGCTGGGAAATAGACGTTGATCGTGACGCAGGCGGCGAGGAGGAACCCGCCTGCCACTGCTGCATATCCGCTGACTTTCATAATTGTGGCCTCCATGTGGCGACTTGTGAGTGAGACTGCCAGTCTTGCCCCGGGTTCACAACGTATTTTGAGCCCAGCTGGCATCACGGGCTGCGCGAGACACCCTCGGCGTTGATATTTCGCAGCTTTTCTACCAGTAATGGCCAGCTCACGCGCCGGGAAAAGCCGATGACATTTATCCGCGGCAGTCCTTTGCCCTTGACGATGTAATAGCCGTTGCCCGGCGCCGCTGCCACGCCGTCCATGCGGCACACTTCGTCTCGCAGCCGGCAGCTCCAGCCGATCTGGTCGTAGGAGAATGCGTCGAAAAAACGCAGCATGCCGCGCGACAGCACAGCGGCGGCACCTGCGCCGCCGAGGTCGGAAATATTCTCGATCGCTTTCTGACTGATGCGGTGCCGCGATCGATCGCCGGGCGTCGTGTAAAGCCTGGCGTCAAATTCAACCGGAGAAAACCCCAGCATCCTCAATTTCTTGAAGTCGCCGTCCAGCCTGCCTTCCATGTTGCCAAAGCTGAAGGTGCTGGTAACAGCAGCCAGATCAAGGTTGCGCAACCGCACATCAGCCTGCGCCTGGGGCAGCACGCCAAGTGGATCGAGCACCTGCAGGTTTTCTATCGTGACGGTGCCATCGAATACTTGCGCGGTCAGTGCGCCGTCCACTGTAATGACATCGTCGGCGAAGCGCATGCGCGGAATGGAACCCGAGAGGCTGCCGGCAAACGGTGACCAGCCCAGCGCCCGGGTGAGTGCGCGCAAACCGATACTGTCGATATCCGCATCGAATTCAAGTTGATTGATCGCAGCATTCAGATGAGTGAGTCTGAATTCCGACACCGTCAACATACCGTCCAGCACCGGTATACGCGCCTTTTCCGCCAGCGCGATTTCACCACCGCCGGTTTTCAATGCGAGCCGGGCAAGACCCAGCCCGACGTTGTAAATGTAACCGCCCTGCCAGCTCAGCTGCGAGTCACCCGCACTGTCATAGCCCCAGTCTATGTTGCCCTCCAGTCCGTACATCGCGAAGCGCCCGCGCGTATCGTCCATGTGAATATCCTGCAGGCTGGCCTGGAATTGCCTGAGTGCACCGTCCCGATACCTGATGCGCGCCTCGAGGCGGCCAACTGTTTCCAGGCTGTCTGCTGTCGTACCAACCAGGAAAGGCTGCAGGTAAACCTCGTAAGCACCGGGGAGCAGTCCTTCATTGATTTGCAACTCTAGCTCCAGCGGCCGCAAGTTTTGGCCGGCAAGCATGGCCGTACCTGCTGCGCTGCCAATTCCGGATTGCTGCAGACGAAAGGTAAGCGGCCAGTCACCATCGGGGGTGGCAAGCAGGGATATTTCGCCGGCCAGTGCGTGCGCGGAGAAATCAACAAATACCGGGTGAAAGTAGACCTGCCCGGCGGTGTCTTCCAACGCGGCGTCAATCTGCCATTTTGAGGCGTTTCGCGCGGCTTTGATTGTCAGCTTCGCCTGCAACTGATCGCTCGCCAGCGTACCTTCTTCATTGCCGCCGGTGAGCGCATACACATGGGCTTGGCCGGCGGCGCTGGCCAGGCTGTCGGGCCCGGCCAGCGCAAAATCCGCATCCAGCTTGCCTTCGAAGCCAGCCGGAACCGGCAACTCGACAAACGGCGCGGCGGCCCTGGCCAGCTCGGGAATACTGAGGCCGCGCGCACCGATCCGTGCCTGCCACCCGCCGGCGCGCACGCTGCCGGTGACCCGCAACATGCCCTTGGCGAGGGCCACCCGGTTGGCTGCAAACTGCATATCGCCGGAAACGAGGTTGTAGGACCAACTGGCTTCGAAACGCGGCGAGTCAAGCGGCAGCCCGCGCAGATTTACCCGCGCGCTTGGGCAGCTCAGGGCGGTGGCGCTGGCGAGCAGCCGCGGGCATGAGGCCCTGACATCCCTGAGCTCAATGGATGGTGCCTGGAGGCTTATGGAGCTGGCCCGGATTTCGGCTGCAAACACGCCATCGTTGCCCAGCGACACCTGCATGGTGATGCCGGCTGCCCGCCAGCCGTCACCCGCCAGCGTATCCGCGAAGAAATCTCCCAGCTCCAGGGCGCCAGCCGTGCCGGCATACACCAGGGCGGCCACACCAAGCAGGCATGACCGGCATCTAGTCTGGCGCTGGCGATCCATGTTGCTCCTGGCGCACAGGGTTCAAGCCGCCACCGGCGCCCCGATCGCCTGCTGTTATGCCCATGTTGCGTTCCTTAATGGCTCATTCAGCCTCTGTTCAGTCTGGTCAGGTTAGCGTGTGTCTCACAATGCAGGAGATCTGACAATGCGAAACCAGCATAAGTTATTGACCGTTGCGGCGGGTTTTTTACTTGCCCTGGCCAGCGTGGGCAGCGCCATGGCCGAGTCACCGCGCGGTGTGTCAAAGCACGGTGCCTATCAGGTGGCGGGCCATGGCGGCCACGCTGCTTACAAGCGCCAGGGCCACCGTCGCTACTTCAAGCCCGCACGGCATTACAGCCGCGGCCACTATCGTGCACGCCCGCGGCATTTCGCGAGAGCCCATCCGCGTCGCCATTATCGTTACTACCGTTATCCAAAACATTACCGTGCTTATCGCCATGCGCGCTATGGCTATGGTCATTATCATGGCCGTCGTGATGTGAACCTCGGGGCCGTGGTGGCCGGTCTGGTGCTGGGCGGCCTCGTTTACGAGATCCTGGATGACGACGGCAGCAGCGACGACCACAGCTCCGACGAAGTCTATTACGACGACTAGCGAGGGGCAGGCGCCCCTGCGCGAGGGTTTTATGCCGGTCTACATCCCAACCGGCACCGGGCTGCCGTGCCGCCCTGCGCGGCGGCCCGATTTTCTTGACGGGTGATGAAACGCTGAGGCAGGCTTGCCGCTGCGGGCAGGCTTGAATCCGCGGGCGCGGGCCAGCCGTCGCCCCCGAGTCGGAATACACGCCTGCGACGGCTTACTCATCCGGTTGTGAGGGCGATGACCGACCTGGCCGAAGAAAACCGCCGGCTGCGCGAGCAGATGTCGGCACTGACCAAAGAGGCCAGCAACAACGAGGCAATCCTGCGCCGTTCGCAGATGCGTGAGCTCGATCTGCTCAACGCCGAGACTCTCGCCGGCTTGCTGGAAAGCATGACCCGTGGGCTGGGCGATTCCTTCGGGCTGAACGATGTGACTCTGGTCTTGTGCGATCCGCAACACGAGATCCGCCACTTGCTTGCAGGCAGCGGCACGCAGCCCGACGATATCCGCTCGGTGCTGTTTGTAGACAGCCTGCTCGGTTTGACGCCGCTGTTCTCAACGCTGCGCAAGACCTGGCTCGGTCCTTATTCCACGGCCGATCATCAACTGATCCTTCCGGCACGCTCTCGCCTGGAAAGCGTTGCGATCTTGCCGCTGATGCGCCAGCAGCGGCTGGTCGGCAGCATTAATTTCGGTAGCAGCGACCCACAGAGATTTACCCGTCACCATGCCACGGATTTTCTGAATCACCTGGCGGCTATTGCCGCCTTTTGCCTCGAGAACGCTGTCAATCGTGAGAAACTGGTTCGTGCCGGTCTGACGGATGTGCTGACGGGCTGGTACAACCGTCGCTATCTGCAGAGTCGCCTGCGCGAAGAAGTCATTCTCGCCCGCCGCTATCACCAGTCCCTGGTTTGCCTGCTCATCGACATCGATAACTTCAAGGCCATCAACGATAGCTATGGGCATCTTGCCGGCGACACCGTACTGCGCGAAGTAGCGTATCGGGTAAAGGGGCAAATTCGCGGCAGCGATGTTGCTGCGCGGTTTGGCGGTGACGAACTGGCGGTGTTGTTACCGCATACCGATGAGGCCTCGGGTGTGCAGATGGCGGAGCGCATCCGCAACGCCGTGTCCGGGACCCCGATTAGCCTGGATCCGACCAATGCAGTGACCGTGACGCTGTCGGTCGGCGTCGCCGAAGATATGCCACGGCGCAACCAGACGGAACCCGAGTTGATCGGGGAGGCACTGTTGCAGGAAGCTGATGCGGCGCTATACCAGGCCAAGAGTGATGGCCGCGACCAGGTGCGTACCCCGCCCAAGAGCTGAGCCCCGGCGCTGCCTTTTTCGCTAGTCGAAGCTGTCCGGCTTGCGGCGTGATGATTTCAGTCGGCCGCGCCGGGTTTTGGCATCCAGGCGCCGCTGTTTGGAGGCCTTGCTGGGCCGCGTCGCGACTCGTGTCTTTGGTGGCCGCGCCGCGCGCCTGACCAGCGTCACGAGTCGCCGCAGGGCATCATCGCGATTACGCGCCTGGCTGCGGAAGCGGCGGGCAGTGATGATCAGCTCGCCATTGCGGTTGATACGACGTCCGGCAATTTTTCTGAGCCGGTCTTTGAGCTCATCGGGCAGCGACGGCGAGTCGTCGACCGAGAATCGCAATTGGGCTGCGCTTGCAACCTTGTTGACGTTCTGCCCCCCGGGACCGGAAGCATGAATATAAGTGATGCGTATTTCTTCAGGGGCAAGACTGAGGGTCTTGCTGACGGTCAAGGCCGGATCCTGGCCCACTAGCGCTGTGCAGGTTTAGCGTTGAAATCGGAGAGGCCGATGTCATCGACCTGGTAACTGATGGTGATGGGATTGCAGCAGATTTCGCAATCCTCGATATAACGCTGGCCGCCGTGGCCCAGTTCCAGCAGCATCGATATGATGGTGCCGCAACAGGGACACATGAAATCTTTTTCTTCGATAAGTACTTCGGCCATAGCAGCTTAACCTTACCGCGCTATGTTAAATCTCGCTAGCCCGGCACTTCCCCCCACAACGCAAATGAGATACATTCTCATTTAGAATCCGGCCCTACTCGGGGGCCATGCGCCTGCCCGGGCCGGAATCCGGGTGCAAGGAACCAGCTGATGAAATCGCCTGTAAGAATAATTCTGCTGCTGCCAGTGCTACTTGCGGTGGTGGCGGGCTGTGCCCCGCCCGATGACACACTGGTGGTTTATTCCTCTCGCAACGAAGAGTTGATCAAACCGGTTTTCGAGCGCTACACCGCCGAGACAAACGTGAATATAAGTTTCATAACGGATTCTGCCGGCCCTCTGGTTGAACGTTTGCGCGCGGAAGGTGAGAACACGCCGGCCGATATTCTGTTGACGGTGGATGCCGGCAACCTCTGGCACGCCGCCAGCGATGGCCTTTTAAAAGCAGTGGACTCGGCTGTATTGAAACGCAATATTCCGGCGCATCTGCGTGATGACCAGGACAGATGGTTTGGATTGTCCTTGCGCGCCCGGACCATCGTCTACAGCAGCCAACGCGTGTCGCAAGATCAGCTTTCGAGCTACGCGGATCTCGCCGGGGAACAGTGGCGCGGGCGGCTCTGCCTGAGGACGTCGCGCAAGGTTTACAACCAGTCGCTGGTGGCAATGCTGATAGCCCAGGAAGGTGCGGCTCGCGCAGAAGAAATTGTCAGGGGTTGGGTGGCAAACCTGGCCACCGAAGTTTTCTCCAACGACACTTCGCTGATGCAGGCGATGGTGGCCGGGCAATGTGATGTCGGCATTGTCAACAGCTATTATTTCGGTCGTCTGCTGGACAAGGACCCGGAGATACCGCTCAGATTGTTCTGGCCCGACCAGGACGGCAAGGGCGTGCATGTGAACGTTTCGGGCGCCGGCGTCACGCGCCATGCGCCGCATCCTGTTGCGGCCGTCGCTTTTCTCGAGTGGATGTCCACCGAAGTGCCACAACGCATTTTCGCCGAACGTAATCATGAATATCCCGCCAACCCCTCGGTCGCGCCGGATGCCAAGGTCAGCGCCTGGGGTGAATTCAGGGCCAGCGAAACATCGCTGGTCAAGGCCGGCGAGTTGCAGGCCGATGCGGTGAAGCTGATGGACCGGGCCGGATACCGCTGAGCGGCTCGCCATTGGAAGTAATGCTGCCCAAGACTGCGTCGCCAGGTTTTACCGGAACTGGCCGACGCAATGGCAGTGATCGCTGGCGCAGCGTCGCCGCAGTGATCACCATTCCGGTACTGCTGCCTCTGCTTGTCATTCTGGGCTCGGTGTTCGTGCCGGACCCCGATACCTGGGAACACCTGCTCGAGCATGTACTCGCCGAAGTACTCGTCAATACGCTGTGGCTGGTTGCTGGTGTGGCGGTGATCACCGGTCTGCTCGGTACCAGTCTCGCCTGGTTGACTGCAGTGACCGATTTTCCGGGGCGCAGGTTTTTTTCCTGGGCCCTGATGTTGCCCATTGCTGTACCGGGTTACGTAATGGCCTTCGTGGTTGTTGGACTGCTGGATTTTGCCGGACCGGTCCAGAGCGCGGTGCGCGATCTGTGGGGACCGGACGCCTGGTTTCCTGTGGTGCGCGGGCGTGCAGGCGTCATCATTGTCATGTCGTTGGTACTTTATCCGTATGTGTACCTGATCACCCGCAATGCCTTCCTGACCCAGGGTGCTCGCGCACTCGAGGCAGGCCAGTCGCTGGGCCTCAGTCGCCGACAGGGCTTTTTCCGTATTGCCTTGCCCATGGCACGACCGTGGATCGCCGGCGGGCTCATGCTCGTGGTAATGGAAACCCTTGCCGATTTCGGTACCGTTGCAGTCTTCAACTACAACACGTTTACCACGGCAATCTACGAGTCCTGGTTCAGCCTGTTTTCCATCAGGGCCGCCCTGCAGCTTTCCTCGGTTTTGATGTTGCTGGTGTTCGTTGCGGTTCTGATCGAGCGTTCATTGCGCGCCAACGCACATTACACGGGCGGTGGTTCGCCTGCGACAGCGCGCATTCGCCTGGCGGGCTGGCCGCGTTGGCTGGCCAGCGCCTACGCCACAATCGTCATGTTATTGGCCTTCGTTTTGCCGCTGGTTCAAATGCTCGCCTGGGGCTGGCAGAATTTTGCCCGGGACTTCAATACGCGCTACCTGGAATTCGTCAGCCACTCACTGCTCCTGGCGATTATCTCCGCGGGGTTCGTTACCGCAACGGCCCTGTTGCTGGCTTACAGTTTGCGTAATGGGCCAGGCGCGTTTGCCGGGATCTGTGCCCGCGTGGCTACGCTGGGATATGCAATTCCGGGTGCGGTTCTGGCGGTGGGAATTTTTGTACCACTGGCTGCGTTGAGCAACGGCGTGCAGGCCATGCTTGATATCCTGTTGGGCAGCGCGGCGCCTACCGTGTTGCTTCAGGCAACGCTGCTGACGATGCTGGTGGCATACCTGGTGCGCTTTCTGGCCGTGGCGTATACGCCGGTGGAAAGCAACATGCAGAGAGTTACGCGTTCGGTAGACGAGGCATCCCGCTCGCTTGGCATATCCGGAACCAGGATGCTGCGCCGGGTGCACTTTCCAATTCTGCGCGGCGGCCTGCTAACCGCCATGACCCTGGTCTTCGTCGATGTCATGAAGGAGATGCCCATTACGCTTATGACCCGTCCTTTCGGTTGGGACACCCTCGCTGTGCGGGTCTTTGAAATGACCTCAGAGGGGCACTGGGATCGCGCCGCCTTGCCTGCCCTGGCGATCGTCCTGGCGGGGCTGGTGCCGATAATGATGATGATCCGGAGAACCGAGCATGCGGCTTGAACTCAGTGAGGTCACGGCAGGTTACTCGGCCAGGAACGTGTTGATGTCGCTGTCGTTCAGCCTTGACTCGGGTGTCATAGGCTGCCTGTTGGGGCCGAGCGGTTGCGGCAAGACCACCGTGCTTCGATGCATCGCCGGGTTCGAGCCGGTGCGCGCGGGTCAGATTATTGCCGACGATGCGGTCTTGAGTGGCCCGGGGTTTACTGTGGCCCCTGAACTCAGGGACTTCGGCATGGTGTTTCAGGACCATGCTTTGTTTCCGCACCTCACCGTGCGGGAAAACGTCCAGTTTGGTTTGCACCGCGAGCCTGCCCCCAAACGGGCCGCCCGCGCGCGCGACGTGCTGGCTGCGGTGGGTCTTGAGGCCAGTCTGGATGCTTATCCCCATCAGCTGTCGGGCGGCCAGCAGCAGCGCGTCGCATTGGCCAGGGCGGTGGCCCCGAGGCCGCGTCTCCTGCTGCTGGATGAGCCCTTCTCCAATCTTGATGTGGATTTGCGTCTGCGCCTCAGCCACGAGCTTCGCGATTTTCTGAAAGCGAGCGGCACTACCGCCCTCATGGTTACGCACGATCAGAAAGAGGCCTTCGCTATCGCCGACGAAATCGGCATATTACGTGATGGTGTACTGGAGCAATGGGACAGCGCGTTTAATCTTTATCACCAGCCGGCGACGCGTTTTGTGGCTGACTTCGTAGGGCGTGGGGTTTTCGTGCCAGGCATCGTGCGCAGCGAAAGTGAAGTTGAAATTGAACTTGGGCTGGTGCGCGGCCAGATGACGCGGCCCTATGCGCCGGGCAGCGAAGTCGATGTGCTGCTGCGGCCCGACGACATCTTGCACGATGATGACAGTTCGCTGACAGCGGAAGTGAGCGACAAGGCATTCAGGGGCGCCGATATCTTATATACATTGTCCTTGCCAAGCGGTGCCCAGGTGTATTCACTCGTGCCGAGTCACCATAACCACGCCGTGGGGTCGGCTATTGGCATCAGACTGGAGGCGGATCACATCGTCGCCTTTGATCGCTAGCGCTGGCTCTGAGAATCAGGGTTGCAGGCGGCGCACTTGCCAGCTGCCCGCCACGAACTCGTCATTGTCGGGTTGTAAACTGCGGCGCCAGCGGGCCCGCTCGTGCAGGCGCCCGCGCTGACCGATCCACAATTCCACTTCCTCTGCCCACAACTGAAAACCGCCCCAATGAGCGGGTCGCGGAATGGGCTTCTCTTGGGTGGGATCCAGCGGGTCGGTGACGCCGAATCTGGCTTTGATGTCCTCGAGTTGCTGACGTAAAACCGCCCGGTCCTTGACCGGCTGGCTCTGCTTGCTCGCCCAGGCGCTCAGCCGGCTGAGCAGTGGTCGACTGCTGAAATAGCTGTCGCTTTCAGCGGCGGGTGTTCGGGTCACGGGTCCGCGCAGCCTTGCCTGCAGGTCGAGATGATCCCAATGAAAAACGGCCACGGCACGGGCAAGCTTTTCCAGCTGCCTGCCCTTTGCCGAGTGGTAGTTGGTGAAAAAAACTACCCGCCCGGCCTGAGTGTCGAGATCCTTGCACAGTACTATGCGCGCGTCCGGGTCAGGCCGGGAACCGTTGGTATCGACGGTCGCCAGGGTCATTGCATTGGGGTTCGGCGTATGGCCGAGGGCAATTGCATGCGCCAGCCAGCCGGCAAGAATGGCCAAAGGATCTTCGGGCAATGGTTCGGGAAGCCGCTTCAGGAAAAGTTCGTCTTCGGACATGTCTGGCCAATCCTCTGCTTAATTGAAACGGCCCACGCTTGTTCTATTGTATCCGCCGTTCAGCCCACCTGCCGGGAACGCTGCATCAGGTACAGGAATACCGGTACGCCGATCAGGGCCGTCAGCGCGCCGACCGGCAACTGGCGAGGCGCCATCACGCTGCGCGCGGCGATGTCTGCCAGCACCAGCAGGCTGCCGCCCAGTAGTACCGACCCGGGAATGACCAGGCGGTGGTCTGAGCCAACGGCGAGCCGCACCATGTGGGGAACGACCAGTCCGAGGAAACCTATGCTGCCGGCGGTTGTTACCGCAACTGCTGTGGCGAGAGACCCCGCTGCAAACAGGGCGAGCCGCAGCGGCCTGACGGCTACGCCCAGCAGCGCCGCCTGTTGCTCGCCCGTGGCCAGTACATTGAGCGGCCGTGCCAGCGCCAGAAACAGCGACAAAAGCAGGATAAGCACCAGGCCGCTGCGCAGCGGCCAGTCGGCCAGAGACAGATCGCCCATCAGCCAGAACAACATGCCACGCAAGCTGGAGTCATCGCCCAGCGCCAGCAGCAGGCTGATGACGGCGGCAAGTCCGGACGCCACAACTATTCCGGTAAGCAGCAGTCGCGTCGGCGTCCAGCCGCCCGGCCCGTGGGCCAGTGTAAATACCAGCAAGCTGACCATTAGCGCACCTGCAAAGGCGCCGGCGTCTATCCAGATGGCGCCGAGTCCCATGCCTATGGCGAGCAAGGCCGCCACGGCCGCGCCGCCTGAAACACCGAGTACATAGGGATCCGCCAGTGGGTTGCGTAAAAGGACCTGCATCAGAGTGCCCGCCAGCGCCAGCAGCCCGCCGACAACAAACGCTGCACAGGCTCGCGGCAGTCGCAATTCGAGCACAACTGAACGCGTTATGTTTTCGCCGCGGCCCTGCAGAACGTCCAAAACCTCAGCCGGTGCAAGCGGGACGCTGCCGACAAACGCGGCAAGGGCGACGGATAGCACCGCCAGCAGCAGCAGACCGGAGAGCAGCATAATGGCGCGCGTGGCAACAGTGGTCATGACGTTGATGGTGCCTCTGCACCGAGACGGAGTTCCGGCCAGCCACGTGCTTGCGCGAGGCGCGCGAGTTCCTTATCGGGATTCACGATAACAGGGCAACTAACAGTTTCCAGCAGGGGCAGGTCATTGACCGAGTCGGAGTAGAAATGACTATTTTCCAGGCTTTCATTATTGGCGGCCATCCAGGTCTGCAAGTGCCTTATTTTGCCGTGCTGGTAGCAGGGCTCGCCGAGTATTTGCCCGGTAAAACGATCATCAGCAATTTCCAGTTCGGTCGCGAGCAATGCATCCACCCTGAATTCTTTTGCGATGGGCTCGGTCAGGAAGCGGTTGGTAAGGGTGATTATAAGCAGCGTATCGCCACGAGCCCTGTGTTTTTCCACCAGATTACGGGCACCGTCACTGATGCGCGGACGGATCATCTCTGCCATGAAATCCTGCCTGAGCACGCCCAGCATGTTTATCGGCAGCTGCTGCAACAGTCCGAGTATGAAGCTGAGGTATGCGCGGGCATCCAGGCGGCCGGCCAGGTATTGGCTGTGAAATTTCCTCAGCCGCGGCCCATGTTCTGACAGGTCCAGCAGGCCTCGCCGGGCGAGGAACTCGCCCCATAGCTGGTCGGTGTCGCCGTCCAGCAAGGTATGGTCGAGATCAAAAAGGGCGAGACTCATGGTTTAGCTTGCCTGGCAGCCATCATCACGGGCGCTTGAGGTTAATCGGATTTCCCGGCACTCACCAGTGCGGCACCTGACCTGGTTTGGGGGTCGGGCCCGTCATGTGAAAGAATCCGCTTAACGGAGAATTTTGCACAATGTCAGATTTCATTGACGACGAGGGCTATCGCGCCAACGTCGGGATAGTTCTTGCCAATGACGCCGACCAGCTTTTCTGGGCTCGCCGGGTTGGCAGGCGCGGCTGGCAGTTCCCCCAGGGCGGCATCCAGCCTGGAGAAGACCCGGAGGCAGCGATGTATCGCGAACTCCGGGAAGAAATAGGCTTGGCGCCTGACGATGTCGATCTTATCGGGCAGACTCGTGACTGGTTGCGTTATCGATTACCGAAACGCTACATGCGTACCCGAAGTTCACCCTTATGCGTTGGGCAAAAGCAGCGCTGGTTCCTGTTGCGCTTGACGGGCCCGGAAGAACGGGTGCGATTCGATCGCAGTACAAAACCCGAGTTTGATCATTACCGCTGGGTCGACTTCTGGTATCCGCCGCAACGCGTAATTTTTTTCAAGCGCAAGGTATATCGCCGCGCCCTGGAGGAGCTTGGTCAATACCTGTTCGAGGGGCAACCGCCTGGCGCTAAGAACAGTGAAGGCGAGACTTCATAGACCGGGCTTGAGCACTGCCAGCAAAGTAATTGCGATCAGGAAAATGCCGGGCACCTCATTGAACCAGCGTAACCAGGTCTGGCCGTAGCGTTGCGGATCCGTGCGTAGCGTTACCATGATGTGCCAGCACCAGTAGTGGTAGCCGACTAAAGCTGCTACCAGCACAAGTTTGAGCTGCATCCAGCCAGTTGCCAGCCAGGGTCCCAGCCAAAAGGCCAGTAGCGCGCCACCGAACAGAAAAGTCAGGACAGCGCCGATGCTCATAATGATATGCAGGCGTCGTTCCATGACTATGAACCGTTCGAGCGAGATCGGATCGGTAGCCTGTACGTGATAGATAAACAGACGCGGCAGGTAAAATAAACCCGCGAACCAGGTAACCATGAAAATGATGTGAAAGGCCTTGAACCAGAGCATGATGGCAACGACTTATGAGCAAAGAGTTAGTATGCCATAACGCATGGGTGTGCTTCTTTTTCAGGCCCATCGCAAGTAATATGATGCGCCCGTTTCGTTGCTCAGCGCACAACTTCGGATTGATCCATGCAAAACTCTCGGCTCGTGGTACGGTCCTATCGCCCCTGGCGAACCCGGGTGCTGGTCGGCGCCCTGCTGGCATTGCTGGCGCTTGGGGGGTGGGGCCTGTTTGAGGCCGGACGGGTGCAGGGGGGCTACAATCAGCTGAGCGCCAAGGCGCGTTTTGCCGAACTCAATGACCAGGTGGCGTCGCTGGAAGGCGATAACGCGGCGCTGCGTGCACAAGTTGCCCTGCTTGAGACGTCCAGGCAGGTCGACAAAGAGGCCTACGAGCAGGTAGAAGCCTCGCTTGCAGACCTGCAATCTCAAATTCAGTCGCAACGCGAGGAGCTGGTGTTTTACCGCGGGATTGTCTCCCCGGAAGACGGGCGCAGCGGCCTGCAGGTGCAGGATCTCGAGATCATTCCGGGCGAGAGCCAGGGCGCGTTTCGGCTAAGCCTGGTGCTGATCAGGGCCATCAAGCATGATCGGCGAGTGAACGGTGTTGTAAACTTCGAAGTAGAGGGCGATCTCAACGGTACCGGCAAGACGCTTGCCATGTCCGAACTTGGGCCCGTTGAAGGACCCCTGGAATTCAATTTCCGTTATTTTCAGGATTTTGAGCGCGAGATCGTATTGCCGCAGGGCTTCGCACCGCGCAAGATACATATTCAAGTGACTCCGCGAACGCGCGGAGTGGCAGCCGTCACCAGGACCTTCGACTGGGTGACGAGCAACGGTTAGGGAGCAGAAGATGTTTGGTGGCAAGAAACGCAAGAGCACGGTGGTCGACACCCTGGTGGGACAAAACACCAAGGTTCAGGGTGATATCCAATTCAGTGGTGGTTTTCATGTCGATGGCGTGATCCAGGGCAACATCGAGGCGGAAACGGAATCCAGGTCGGTCCTTAGTATCAGCGAGGACGGCATGGTAGAAGGCAGTGTTTCGGTGCCACATGTCATTCTCAACGGTACCGTCAAGGGCGATGTCATCGCTAAGGAGCGGGTTGAACTCGGGGCCAACGCGCGCGTCATAGGAAATGTCTATTACAATCTGATAGAGATGGCTATCGGCGCCGAGGTCAATGGCAAGTTAATTCACGAGGCCGGCAACCATGCCGCCTCGATTTACGAGAGCAAAGCCCAGAGCGTCAGTCCCGAGCCGCTGCAGCAGCGTCCGGTCCTGGAACAATAGACGGCAGAGTTGAACAACAATGAGTGACACAGGAATACACAGCCAGCCGCAACCTGAGGCCGCACCACCGCCGGCGCTGATATTCACCGACGCGGCGGCTGCAAAGGTGCGTCAGTTGATCGATGAGGAAGGCAATTCCGACCTCAAATTGCGCGTATTTGTAAGCGGCGGGGGCTGTTCAGGTTTCCAGTATGGCTTTACCTTCGACGAAAAAACCGAAGAAGGCGACATGCAGATCGAGAACGGCGGTGTCGTGTTACTCGTCGACCCCATGAGTTTCCAATACCTGATGGGCGCGGAGATCGACTTTCAGGACGACCTGGAGGGCGCCAGATTTATTATCCGCAACCCGATGGCGAGTACCACCTGCGGCTGTGGCTCGTCATTTTCAGTCTGAGTTTCAGTCGCGGCCGCTGCGGCCAGCATGACGCAAGCGCGTAGCCGGAGCCAGATCTCCGGGCCAGCATCGGCGCAGCCCGCTCCCGCCAATAACGAAGTCCTTGCCGCAGTTGATCTCGGCTCCAACAGTTTCCACATGAAGGTCGCCCGCTTTGAAGCGGGCCAGCTCGTCGTCATTGACCGTCTGCGGGAAATGGTGCGGCTCGCCGCCGGACTCGATAAGGACGGGCACATCAGCAAAGTGTCTCAGCAGCGCGCCCTCGAATGCCTGGCACGGTTCGGGCAGCGTATTCGCGACATGCATGCGGACACCGTTCGCGTGGTGGCGACCAACACATTCCGCAAAGCTCGCAAGGCCGGTAAGTTCAAGCGTCGTGCCGAAAAGATCCTGGGTCACCCCATCGAAATTGTCTCAGGTCGTGAAGAAGCGCGGCTCGTTTATTCCGGGGTGGCGCACAGCTCGCCCATGCATGCCGAGCGCCTGCTGGTGGTCGACATTGGTGGTGGCAGCACAGAGCTGATTGTCGGAGAAGGATTCAATCCCAGCGAGCTTTTCAGCCTGCAAATGGGCTGTGTCAGCATCAGCCGCAAGTGCTTCGGTGGCGGCCGGATGTCGCGCAAGCGCCTGAAAAAAGCGCGCATGATGGCCCGCGTGGAACTCGAGCCGGTCACGGCGCCATTGCGTAAATGGTCCTGGCAGGAAGCGATCGGCGCGTCGGGTACGATTCGTGCCGCGGCCCAGGTCATTGCGCTGGAGGAATCTGCTGGCCGGGGCCTGA